>NZ_JBEOVN010000006.1:0-98029 GCF_040295565.1 Streptomyces sp. NPDC002785
CTCGAGCAGGGGAGACCCCATCTGCCTCAATCCTCCGCCTTGCAGCTGCACGTACCCAGCCCCGCTCCTTCTCCCACCCCCCATTTGCCGGTCGGTCTAACTGGCCGCCCTGGCAGAGGTGTTCGCCGCCGTCCCGGACTCGCGCCGGGTGCGTAGCGCCGCTATCGGCTCGGCACCCTGCTCGCGTTGTGCCTGGTCGCTGTGGTCGACGGTGTCCGCTCGCCATCGGCCCGATGCGCCGGGCCGGCTGGAGCCGCGTCACCGCCGCAGGCGATCATTGCCGGTCACGACCGAACCATGCCACCGCCCTGCTCAGTCTCGCAGCCTGAACGCATCAGCCCTGAGACCTGAGAGACGGGGAACGCGCAGTCAGACACCGTACAAATAAAACCGGTCGGACGACCTGATTCCGGTAGCACTCCGTATCGGTTCGGCGAATCGATGGGATTGAGTCAATTCACATCGGTGAAACGTTCGTTAATAACAGCATCTTCCAGTGGTCTAGTCCAAAACCCGAGTCGGGTGGCGACCGATTCACGCCGACCCTTCCCTGTATGTTCTTTCGAGAGCCCCCGCTTTGACGGCGCCTTACCGACGGCTCCGGCCGGTCGTTATCAACCCTCGTTGATCATTTGTTTCAGCCATCGGCTGTCCTGAACGCCGCATGTGAAAAGTTACGGGAGGGGCGGCACGCATAGCCTGGGCCGCATGACGCATTTCGGCAGCCATGGCGATTACTCGCCGCACCGCAGGCATCGGTCTCCTTCCCGGACGTTCGTCTCAGTGGTCGCCGCACTGGCCGTGATCGTGGGGGGCGGTTACTGGGTTTACTCCAGTCTGATTGCCGATGAGGAAGCGGAGAACCCCCAGGTGGCCGCCGCGAAGGGGGAGTTGGAGAAGTTCCTCGACGCCTGGGAGGCGGGCGATGCCCAGCGGGCCGGCCGGCTGACGGATACCCCGGGCAACGCCCAGTCGTTGATCACTTCCGTCATGACGAACCTCAAACCCTCGAGGACCGAGATCAGCACCGGCGCCGGGAAGAAGAAAGCGGAAGGGGAAATGGACTTTCCGTTCACTGTGAAGATGGCCCTTCCCGGGGTGGGCGACTACTCCTGGGGCTCGAAGGCCAAAGTCGTCGAGAGCAGTGGCGCCTGGAAGGTGGAGTTCCAGACCACGATGGTCCATCCCGGGATGGTTGCGGGGCAGACGCTCGCCCTGAAGTCGCGGGACCGGGCGGCCATCCTCGACGCGAGCGGGGACGAGCTGCGGTCCGCCTCACTCGTCGGCATGACCGACCCCGCGACCGGCAAGGGGGTCTCGGGCCTCCAGGCGCGCTACGACAAGCAGCTCACCGGCGGCTCCGGCCCGTCGAAGTCGGTCGTGGTCGTGGACCGCCAGTCGGGCCAGGTGGTGAAGAAGCTCACCGGCACCGAGGCGAGCCCGGGCAAGCCTGTGCGGACGACTATCGATCCGGAGGTCCAGGAGGCCGCCGCCGAGGCCCTGGGCGCAGTGAAGAAGAACGCGGCGATCGTCGCCGTCGACCCCTCCAGCGGGCACATCCTCGCCGCCGCGAACGTGCCCTCCGGGATGAACCGCGCGCTGGAGGGCCGCTACCCGCCAGGCTCCACTTTCAAGGTGGTGACCGCCGCCGCCCTGCTGAAGCAGGGGATGAAGCCGTCGGACCGGGGGGAGTGCCCGAAGTTCGCCTACGCCAACGGCCAGCGCTTCGAGAACCAGGACAAGTTCGTGCTGCCTGCCGGGTCCACCTTCCGGGACAACTTCGCCCACTCCTGCAACACCTTCTTCGTCAACTCCCGCGCCAGGCTGTCCGAGTCCTCCCTGCACGACACCGCCGGGGCGTTCGGTATCGGCGGCGCCTGGGACGTGGGCGCCGCCACGTACGACGGCAGCGTCCCGGTGGCCACCAGCGACAACGACAAGGCCGCTTCCACCATCGGGCAGGCCCGGGTGCAGACGTCCCCCCTGGCGATGGCATCGGTCGCGGCGACGGTGAAGGAGGGTGTCTTCAAGCAACCCGTCCTGGTGCCCGACGCCGTGAAGAAGCGGTACGAGGCGCCCGCCCGGCTCGACGCCGGCGTCGTCGAATCCCTGCGCTCCATGATGCGCGCGACCGTCACCGACGGAGCCGGCTGGGCCCTCAAGGGTATCCAGGGCGAGCCGCACGCGAAGACGGGCACAGCCGAGTTCGGCGACGAGACCCCGCCGCGCACGCACGCCTGGATGATCGGCTACCAGGGTGACCGGAACCTGGCCTGGTCGGTCCTGCTGGAGGACGGGGGATCGGGCGGTTCCGACGCGGGTCCGGTCGCGGCGAAGTTCCTCGAGAATCTCGTCGGATGACACGCCCGCGTTCCATGCTTTCCTGAAACTGAACAGCTGTACGGGGGACTCGGTTGTGCAGGCAACCAGGAGACGGACCCGTCGAGAGTGTGCCGGTCTTCCACGAAGGCCGGCATCGTCTCGCGGCCGCACTCCGGCAACGGTTCCCCCTCCCGCACGGTTGCCAACACGGAATATGCCGATGCCATGTCCACCCTTCTCGGGCGAGGGCGTGGTTCCTTCACAAGGGGGATCCGCCATGAACACCTGGAATGACGTGACGATCCGGCTGCTCGGTCCGGTGAGTCTCGTGAAAGACACCGTGCCGATACCCATCAGGGGGCAGCGCCAGAGACGTTTCCTCACGTCCTTGGCGCTACGACCCGGACAAGTCATCTCCAAGGAAGCGATCATCGAGGATTCATGGGACGGCGAGCCGCCCCTGACCGTCTCGGGCCAGTTACAGACCTCGGCCTGGACGATCCGTAATGCCCTGTCGGAGGCAGGGCTCGCCCGCGACGCCCTCGGCTCCCACGACCGCGGCTACGAGTTGAGGGTGCCGACGGACTCCATCGACCTGTTCGTCTTCCGCGACAGGGTACGCGGCATCCGGGAACTGCACGCCCGCAGACGGTACCAAGAGGCGTCCGAGCAGCTCGACGCCGCACTGGCCCTGTGGAAGGGGCCGGCCTTCGCCGACGTCACTTCCAGCCGGCTGAGGCTGCGGGCGGAGACCTTGGAAGAGGAGCGGACGGTGGCGGTCGAGCTGCGTGCCCTGATCGACGTCGGTCTCGGACACTACGGCGACGCGATCACACGCCTGTCGGAACTGGTCTACCGCGACCCGTTCCGTGAGGACCTCTACGTCAGTCTCATGAAGGCCTACTACGCGGAGGGCCGCCAGGCGGACGCGATCCAGGTCTTCCACCGGGCCAAGGACATCCTTCGGGAGCAGATCGGGATCAGTCCGGGGGAGAGGATGACCAGCGTGATGCAGGCCATCCTGCGCCAGGACAAACGGGTCCTGCGCGTCTCCCCCTCGGCATGACGTGAAACGTACCGGCCGGAGCGCTTCTCCTCGCGCGCTCCGGCCGTACGGCGATCCCCCGTCAATTTCCTAAAAGCACGCGCTCTGCCGGAATTCCGGCCGTATGAAGCGGGTCGGCCGTCGTCGTACAAACGCCGGCGGATGATTTTCTCCCGTTGCCCGGAAAAGCGCGAAGAGCACTCCGAGAGAGCTCGAAGAGGATCGCAAGAGCCGAGCCCGTTAGCATCGGGATCGCGAAATATGCAGTTCATACACCACGGCAAGCCGCCGCTTGGGAGACCTGGAAATTCATTCCGCGCCACAGGGTTCTCGCAACTCATAGAGGCGCACTCGAGGGAGAGTGCAATGAAGAACTATTCCAGTGAAAACTTCCTGGATCTCAACGCATTTCGCGGTACGGGTGAGGACCCGGTCTACCACCCCCCTGTCCTGACCGGACGGCCGCGTGACTGGCCGCTCGACCGGTGGGAGGAAGCGCCTCGCGACCTCGGATACTCGGACTTCTCCCGCTACCAGTGGCGGGGCCTGCGGATGCTCAAGGACCCGGACACGCAAGCAGCCCTCCATGACCTGGTCCAGGAAGTGCGCCCGCGCACCATCGTTGAACTGGGTGTGTACAGCGGAGGGTCGCTGGTCTGGTTCCGCGACCTGACCAAACTCATGGGGATCGACTGCGAGGTCATCGGAATCGACAGGGACCTTTCCCGGTGTCAGATACCCGACAGCGAGAAAACGAACATCTCCCTCCGCGAAGCCGACTGCTCCGACATGGCGACGTTCGAGCAGTTCCGTGACCTGGCCCACCCGCTCATCTTCATAGACGACGCCCATGCCAATACGTTCAACATCATGAAATGGGCGGTCGACAACCTGCTGGACCAGGGTGACTATTTCATCATCGAGGACATGATTCCGTACTGGCACCGGTACAGCCCCAAGCTGCTGGTCGAATACCTCGCGGCCTTCCACAAGGTGCTGACCATGGACATGGTGTACGCCAACGCCAGCTCGCAATTGGACCGCGGCGTCTTCCGCCGATCGTGAAGGCGCGAGCGTACGGCAGCAACGGGCAGGACCTCAGGGGAAGAGGACGTCATGCCGACCGTGTCGAGTCTCTTGTACTACAGCGCACCACTTACGCCGGAGGGCCGGGACGGCGATTGGTGCATCGACGCCTTGTCACAGCAGCCCGAGGTGATCGTCAACTTCCGCATGGCCGCCTTTGAGGCGACCATCGCCGATGTGCGTGAGAGCACCGTCGAACCGAAACTTGACGAAATGGGTTTCGAGAAGGTGGTGTTCCCCACGCGGGTGGACCAGCGGGCGCTGACGGAAAGCTCCGCACCGGCGCTCGAGCGCTACCAGAAGGAAACGGAAGAACTGCTGAAGTCCCTTACCGGCGCCGATGCCGTGGAGTTCTTCGACATTACCCGGAGGCGGGAGAACGCCGACGTCCCCCGGGAGTCGTTCCAGCAGTCCTCGCACATGCGTGTGCATGTCGACCAGACCCCGACGAGTGCCCGGGCCCGCGCTGCGAGCCATGGCGAGCCGGGACGCAGATACCGCAGGTTTCAGATCGTCAACGTCTGGCGACCGCTGATCGAGCCCGTCCGCAATTACCCGCTCGCCGTGTGCGATTACCGGTCGGTGGACCTTTCCGCCGATCTGGTCGCCACCCGGCTGGATTTTCCCGAGTGGCTCAAGGACCGTGAGAGCTATTCCGTGAAGCACAACCCCGGCCACCGCTGGCACTACTGGCGGTCGCTCTCACCCGACGAGGCGATCGTCTTCAAGTGTTACGACAGCGCGAGCCGTGACCTCGCGATGGTCAGTGAAGGCGAAGAGCGCGAGGGCCTGCTGGATGTGGCCGGGCTCTGTCCGCACTCGGCGTTCTTCGACGAGAAGGGGCCCGCCACCGGGCACTTGCGGACCTCTCTGGAAATGCGGGCTTTGCTTTTCTACAACTGATCGCCGATCCGGAAACCGAGGAAAGGATCAGAGGAGCAGGTGAACATGACTGACAAGACGGTACCCATCTTCAGCCTTGCCGAACTGCAAAAGGGTCTCGACCAGGAGAAGTTCCGCAAGTGCGTGACGGAGATGGGGGTCTTCTACCTCACCGAGTACGGTGCGACGGAGAAGGACCACCAGCTCGCCACCGGCATGGCGATGGACTTCTTCCAGCACGGCACTCCGGAGGAGAAGCAGGCCGTGACCACCAAGGTCCCGACCATGCGCCGCGGATACTCCGCGCTCGAAGCCGAGAGTACGGCCCAGGTGACCAACACCGGCACGTACACGGACTACTCGATGTCGTTCTCGATGGGAATCTCGGACAACCTCTTCCCGTCGCACCGGTTCGATGAGGTGTGGACGGACTACTTCGACCGCCTCTACACCGCTGCCCAGGAAACCGCGCGGGTCGTGCTGAACGCGAGCGGAACGTACGACGCCGGCGACATGGACACGCTGCTGGACTGCGACCCCGTGCTGCGGCTGCGGTACTTCCCCGAGGTCCCGGAGGACCGCGCCGCCGAGCAGCAGCCGCGGCGGATGGCACCGCACTACGACCTGTCCATCGTCACGCTGATCCACCAGACCCCGTGCGCCAACGGCTTCGTGAGCCTCCAGGCCGAGGTCGGCGGCGAGCTGGTGGACCTGCCGGCCGTGCCGGACGCCGTGGTCGTGCTGTGCGGCGCCATCGCACCCCTGGCCACCCAGGGCACTGTACCCGCGCCCAGGCACCACGTACGCTCCCCGGGCGCCGGCATGCGGGAAGGCAGCGACCGCACGTCGAGCGTCTTCTTCCTGCGCCCCTCGACCGACTTCACGTTCTCGGTCCCCAAGGCCCGGCAGTACGGACTCGACGTCAGCCTCGACGCCGAGACCGCCACGTTCGGCGACTGGATCGGGACCAACTACGTCACGATGCACGCCGCCCACAAGGCATAGGAGCGGGTCTCTCCCTCCCGGGAGACAGGTGCCAACGCTCGTGCCCCACGCACTGAATGACCAGGCATTTCGCTCGTTACACGTCGAGGGAGCAATCATGGAATACAGGTCTGACGCCGTCTTCGAGAAGCCTTCGATCTTCCGGGCGGGGGTCCGGGAGTACGCGGAGAGCTCCTCCTCGCCGGTCTCGTCCGCGCTGGTGGAAATCGCCCAGGAAACCGCCCGGTTCGCCCCTGAATGGGCGGACATCTCGTCCGCGCCCGTCCAGGCGACCTTCCTCCAGATGCTGATATCCACCGGTGATATGCGCCGCCTGCTGGAGGTGGGCACGTTCACCGGCCACGGCACCGTCGCCATGGCCTCGGCCCTGCCGGACGACGGCGAGATCGTCACCATCGACAGCTACGTCACCGACAAGCGGGCCCACGACGTGGCCACGCGGGCCTTCGCACGCAGCCCGCACGGGCACAAGGTCAAGCCCGTCATGGACGACGCCCTCTCCGGCCTCCAGAACGTCGACGGGGACTTCGACCTGATCTTCCTCGACGCGGACAAGCCGAACTACATCAAGTACTTCGAGACCATCCTCGCCCGCGACCTCCTCCGGCCCCGCGGCCTGCTGGTCGTCGACAACACGATGTGGGGCGGCGAAGTCGTCAACCCGCGCAGCCTTCCGCCTGCCGAGGAGGCGCGCACGGGCGAGGAGTGGATGGAGCGCATGTTCGCCAACTGGGCGCACGACGTCGTCAAGTTCAACAAGCACATCGCCGACGACCCCCGCGTGCGTACCGCACTGCTCACCGTCCATGACGGCATGACCCTCGTCCAGCTTGCGTCGTGACCGCGCTGGGAGGTATCGGACTTTCGGTGGGCACGATGCTGCGGCGGGCGACCGCCGTGGCACCCGGCAAGGAGATACGCGAGACCGACCTTGCCGGGCAGGTCCTGGGGAGGTCCTGGGCAGCGTTGCAGGAGCGCGTCCGGCGGCTGGTGGACGCCCTGCCGGGTCTCGGTGTCAGCCAGGGCGCCGCAGTGGCGACCTTCGCCTGGAACAGCACGCGGCACCTCGAATGGTTCTTCGGTGTCCCCATGGCGGGCGCCGTCCTGGTGCCGGTCAACGTCCGGTTCTCCGACGAGCAGATCGAGTGGGTCGTGGCCCACTCGACCGCCCGGGTGATGGTGGTCGACGCCTCACTCACGGGGCAGCTGGCGAGGCTGCTGCCCCGGCTCGGCTCGGTACGCCGGTTCGTCGTGATGCCCGATGGCGGCGAGGTGGACCCCGCGTTCGCCGATGCCGTCCCCTACGAGCGGTTGCTGGACGAGGCCGACCCGGCCGAGCCGCGCGACGTGGCGGAGAACCGCATCGCATGCGTGTGCTACACGGGCGGCACCACGGGCAACCCCAAGGCTGTCGCCCACTCGCACCGGTCCCTGGTCCTGCACTCCCTCGCGGTGTGCGCGGCCGACGCCTACGCGGTTGGTGAGCGCGATGTGATCTTCCCGCTGACCCCCCTGTTCCACGCCGCCGCCTGGGGGCTGCCGTACGCAGCCGCCCTGGCGGGCGCGGGCCTGGTGTTCACCGGACCGCACCTCAACCCCCGGGCCATCGCCGAAACCCTGGAACGGGAGCAGGTCACCCTGTCGGCCGGCGTGCCCAGCTTCTGGCTCGCCCTGGACGACATGGATCCTCCCAAAGAGGTGTTCGAGTCGCTGGAGCGCATCATCTGCGGTGGCTCGGCGATCCCCTCCGGTCTGGTGCACCGGTACGCCGACCGCGACGTGACCATGCATCAGGGGCTCGGCATGACGGAGAACATGGCGCTGGTCGCCCTGACCAACGTCCGCAGCAGCCGTGAGTCCCTGCCCGAGGAGAAGCAGCTGGAACTGCACCACACCCAGGGCCTGGCGGTCCCGGGGGTCGAGCTGCGACTGGTCGGCGAATCGGAAGAGACGCTGCCGCACGACGGGGTGACCCAGGGCGAACTGGAAGTCAGGTCGCTCTGGGGAGCGACGCGCTACGAGAACCCGGGCGACGACTCCAACACCACGAAGTTCCACGACGGCTGGCTGCGCAGCGGGGACATCGCGTCCATCGACCCGGACGGCTACGTACGCATCACCGACCGCAGCAAGGACCTGATCAAGTCCGGCGGCGAGTGGATCAGCTCCATAGCGGTCGAGTCCGCGCTCATGGACCACCCCGACGTCCGGGAGGCGGCCGTCGTCGCCGTGCCGGACGCCCGGTGGCAGGAGCGGCCGCTGGCCGTGGTGGTGGCACGCCCGGACACCGCGGTGACAGCCGACCGGCTGCGGTCCTTCCTGCTGAGCCGGCTGACGAAGTGGTGGGTGCCGGACCGCTTCGAGTTCGTCACCGAGATCCCGAAGACCGCCACCAACAAGTTCGACAAGAAGGCGCTGCGCAGCCGTTACGCGGACCACTGACACGAACAGGCCCCGGCTGAGGCCGCCCCCATTTGCCGGTCGGTCCAAGCCGTACGACCACGGAGGCATCGCGCATGCGACTGCACAACACCGGCGCGTGGCAGCCCGGTGACCCCCCGGGAAACCGGCGGTTCATCGAGACCCACTCGGCCGACGCACCACTCGTACTCTTCTCCGGACGGACCCTCGGACCGGTGACCATGTCGTACGAGGCCTGGGGCACGCTCGACGAGGACCGGAGCAACGCGGTCCTGATCCTGCCGCCGCTGAGCATGACCACCCACGCGGCAGGGCCGGCCGGGCCGGGGCACCGCGCCGAGGGCTGGTGGGACACCCTGATAGGTCCCGGCAAGCCGATCGACACCGACCGCTTCCACGTGGTCGTCGCCAACAACCTCGGCGGCTGCGACGGAAGCACCGGTCCCGCGAGCCTCGACCCCCAGGGCAGGCCCTGGGCCTCGCGGTTCCCCGCGCTCGACGTGGTGGACCAGGTCAACGCCGAGGCCGCACTGGCCGACGCCCTGGGGATCGAGCGCTGGCACACCGTCATCGGCATGTCCATCGGCGGGGCGCGGGCCCTGGAGTGGGCGGTCTCCCGCCCCGACCGGGTGGGCCAGGTCCTGCTCCTCGCCGTGGCGGCGGCCACCCGTGTCGAACAGGCCGGCCACACCCACCTGGAACTGGAACTGATCCGGCGGGACCCCCATTTCCACGGGGGCGAGTTCTACCACCTGCCGGAGGGCTGCGGCCCGCGCACCGGAATGTCCCTGGCCCGCAGCTTCGCCCACATCCGCTACGGCACGGAAAGCTACTGGCAGGACCGGTTCGGCGGCGAGGCCTGGTACCACGACTCGGACGGGTGCCACGACAAGTTCCGCGAGTACGTGCTCGCCCAGGGCGACAAGGTGTGGGAGCGCTTCGACGCGAACTGCTACCTGGTGCTCGCCGAGACCGCTCTGAGCGCCACGGTGGCGCGGGGCCGGGGAAGCATCGCCGACGCGCTCGCACGGATCACCGCTCCCACACACATCATCGGCTTCAGCACCGACCGCGCCTACCCCTACGAAACCCAGCGAGAGCTGGCGGACGGCATTCCCGGCGCCCGCGTGGACATCGTGGAGTCGACCCTCGGTCACTACGGCTTCCTCCTCGAACCCCAGCTGACCGAGCCCCACCTCCGCCACGCTTTCGGATAGGTGAACCGGTGCTTGCCGTGCTCCTCCTGGGCGCCTTCATGCCCACCCTGGACTTCTTCATCGTCAACGTCGCCGTACCGTCCATCAGCACGGACCTCGCCGCGACCAGCGGCGAGACCCAGCTCGTGGTGGCCGCCTACGCCATCGTCTACGCGTGCCTGCTGGTGCTCGGCGGCAGGCTCGGCGACTACTGGGGGGCCAAGAAGGCGTACCTGATCGGGACCGCCTCGTTCACGGCGGCGTCGGCGGTGTGCGGCTTCGCCCCGGACGTGTGGTGGCTGATCTGCGGACGAGCGCTCCAGGGCGCCGCCTCCGTCGTGCTGTTCCCGCAGGTGCTCACGCTCATCCGGACCCACTACCCGCCGGCGGAACGCCCCCGGGTGATGCGCGTCTACGGCCTGGCACTGGGCAGCGCGATGGCCGTGGGGCAACTGCTCGGCGGACTGCTGATCAGCCTCGACTGGATGGGCCTGTCCTGGCGCTGGTCCTTCCTCATCAACCTCCCGGTGGGGCTGGTGACGCTGCTCCTCGCCCCGCGGCTGCTGCCGCCGACGAGTCCGCTGGGGACACTGCGGTTCGACCGCACAGGTGTCCTACTGTGCGCCGTCGGCATGGTGCTGCTGGTGCTGCCCCTGACGGTCGGCCGCTCGGTCGGCTGGCCGTGGTGGACCCTCGTCATGCTGGCCGGAGCGGCCGTGGCACTGCCCGGATTCTGGCTCTGGGAACGCCGCGCCGAAGCCCGTGGGCACGACCCGCTCCTACCGCCGAGCCTGCTGCGCGTCGGCGTTCTGCGCATCGGGCTGCCGACCGTGTTCGCCTTCTACGCCTCCCTGTCGTCGTTCCTGTACGTGCTGGCCGTGCTGCTCCAGGAAGGGCGCGGCCTCACACCGGGCCAGGCCGGGCTGGTGTCCAGTCCGCTGGCCCTCGGCTTCTGCGGGGCGAGCATGGCGTCCTCGTCCCTCACCGCACGCTGGGGCACCCGCCCCCTCAAAGCGGCGATGTGCGTCCAGATCGCCGGCTACGCGGCTCAGTTCCCGCTGCTGCTCGCGGAGCCCCGAGACGTGAACATCCCCGCGCTCACCGCACTGCTCGCCGTCAACGGGGCCTGCACCGGAACCGTGATGAGCCCACTGCTCGGCCTCATCGTCGACGGGATGAAGCCCGCACAGGCAGGGGCCGCCAGCGGGCTGCTGGCCACCACCCAGCAGGTGGGGGGCGCCGTCGGCCTCTCCGTCATCGGCATCGTGTTCTACGGCATCACCCGGCACACGCCACCGGACCCGGAACAGATCACCACCGGCTACCGATACGGCCTCGTCTACCTGGTCCTGGTGTCCGGGGCCACCCTGGCCGGACTGTCCCTGCTGGCGCGTACGCGGGACAGCCACCCCTCCGGGCAGACACTGGCAGGCACCGCCCACCGGTTCCGGTCGCAGAAGTAGGACCGGCCGGTACATGGCGGCGGCGTCCGCGCGTGCGGGGCACGGAACTCACGTCCCCAGCAGCTTCTTCAGGGCGTCCGCCAGCCGATCGATCTCATCTTCGGTGGTGTAGAAGTTCGCCGAGACCCGCAGCAGCGGCCCGTCCGGCCGCTCGCCCACGGCCGCCTCGATCCGGAAGCGCTTCCAGAGATCTTGGCGCAACCGGTCCGCATTCGTTCCCCGGGGCAGGCAGAACGCCACCATGCCGCCGGACAGTTCCGCTGCCTCGGGCGTGGCCGGTTCCAGACCCTGCTCGCCGGTCAGGCGCAGGCGGGCGTGACCGGCCAGCTCACGCCGACGCGCGCGGATCCGGTCGAGCCCGAGCCCGGTCTGGAAGCCGATCGACTCGGGTACCGCGAGCCACGGGCAGATGTCCCGCGTCCCCTCACACTCGAACCGGCGCAGTCGCGGAGTACTGCCGAACCGGTCCCGCTCGTCCGGCGGCCCGCTGCCCTCCGGAGGGTGGTACGCCCAGCTCACCTGGGCCGGTTCCAGACCACCCTCGTGTCCCGGCCCGAAGTGCACGAACCCGACACCGGTGGGTGCCAGGAGCCACTTGTGGCCGCTTCCCGCGTAGAAGTCGTACGGGATGTCCGCCAGGTTCAGGTCGAGGAACCCCGGCGCGTGGGCACCGTCGACCACGGTCACGATGCCGCGCCGGCGGGCCTGTTCGCACAGGTCGGCGGCGGGCAGGACCAGGCCGGTCGCCGAGACGACATGGCTGAAGGACAGCAGCCGGGTCCGTGGACCCATCGCGGCGACGGCGGCGTCCACGATCTCGCCGGGGCCGGCGGGCATCGGCGGCAGCCGGAACGTCCTCAGCGTCAGGCCCTGCCGCTCGGCCATCCGCTCCCAGCACCACCGCATCGGTGTGTACTCGCTGTCGGTCAGGAGGATCTCGCCCGGCGCGGCCAGGCTCAGCGAGGACGCCACCAGGTTGACGGCCCCGGTCACATTGGTGGTGAGGACCAGCCGGTGCGGGTCCCCGCCCAGGAAGCCGGCCAAACGCTCGCGCGCCGTCCACAGCAGCGGGGGGACCTCACGCAGCAGGAAGTCCATCGGCGCCTCGGCGAGACGGGCGCGCAGGCCGGTGACGCGTTCGAAGGCGATGCGCGGCAGCGGGCCGCCGGAGCCGGTGTTGAGGTTGACGGCGGTGGGGTCGAGCAGCATGCGGCCGCGGGCATCTTCCCAGTCGGCAATGGCCATGTCGTGATCTCCCGGAAATTGAGAAAAAAGGGGGCCCGCCAGCATTCGGTCGACGTGAAGGACGCTAGCAGTCGCCGCACATCGCCGACAGATGCTTTTCTGCCGTTTCCGGTAACTCATGAAGAGAACTCCGAGAGAGCTCGAAGAGGCTCTCAAGAGCAGTGCAGGGCAGTATTGGGAGACCAAAATTCCCAGTTCACCGCAGTGGTCGGCCAGCGCTTGAAAATTCTGACAACTCATCCTGCTCTACAGGAGTTTTCGCTCATGGGTGAACAAGAACACCGTCCCGCCCCCGCCCCCTCGGAAACGGCAAGTCTGAGCGCTCGGGACGTGCATCGCACGCTTGAGCCCCACGTGCTCGTAGACGGCTATGACCTCGTGCTCGACCTCTCCGCCAGCTCCGGCACCTGGCTCGTCGACGCCATTACGGAAAACCGCTATCTCGACCTCTTTTCCTTCTTCGCCTCTGCGCCGCTCGGCATTAATCCGCCCTGCATTTCCGAAGACCCGGAATTCTTGAGGGAGCTCGCCGCGGCGGCTGTCAACAAGCCCGCCAACCCGGACCTCTATTCGGTTCCGTACGCCAGGTTCGTCAAGACTTTCGCCCGGGTCCTCGGCGACCCGCAGCTGCCGCACCTCTTCTTTGTGGACGGCGGGGCGCTGGCAGTGGAGAACGCGCTCAAGGTGGCTTTCGACTGGAAGGCGCGGAAGCTCGGTCTCGATGAGCAGGCCGTAAACCGGCTCCAGGTCCTCCACCTGGAGCGGTCGTTCCACGGCCGCAGCGGCTACACCATGTCGCTGACGAACACCGAACCGGCGAAGACCGCCGGCTTCCCCAAGTTCGCCTGGCCGCGCATCCCGTCCCCCGCCATCCAGCACCCGGCGGCCGAGCACACCATTGCCAACCAGGAGGCCGAGCGACGGGCTCTGGAGGCCGCCGAGGCGGCGTTCCGCGCCGCGGACGGCATGATCGCGTGTTTCATCGCCGAGCCCATCCAGGGCGAGGGCGGGGACAACCACCTCAGCGCCGGTTTCCTCCAGGCCATGCAGCAGCTCTGCCACGAGTACGACGCCCTGTTCGTGCTCGACGAGGTCCAGAGCGGCTGCGGGATCACCGGAACGGCCTGGGCCTACCAGCAACTGGGCCTCCAGCCCGACGTGGTGGCGTTCGGCAAGAAGACCCAGGTGTGCGGCGTGATGGGTGGCGGGCGGGTCGACGAGGTGGCGGACAACGTCTTCACCGTCTCCTCCCGGATCAGCTCGACCTGGGGAGGCAACCTCGCCGACATGGTCCGGGCCACCCGAATCCTGGAGACGATCGAGCGCACGCAGCTGTTCGACACCGTCGTCCAGCGCGGCAAATACCTCTGCGACGGCCTCGAAGCCCTGGCCAACAAGCACTCCGGCGTCGTGACCAACGCCCGCGGTCGCGGCCTGATGTGCGCGATCGACCTGCCCGACACCCGGCGCCGCGACGAGGTCCTGCGACGGATGTACCAGGACCACCAGGTGATCGCGCTGCCATGCGGCGAGCGCAGCCTCAGGTTCCGCCCTCCGCTCACGATCAGCGAGAGCGAGATCGACCAGGCCCTGGAGGCGCTCGGGCAGAGCGTCGCAGCACCGGCCGCCTGACGCACGCCCCGTAGTCCCACCCGCGGACAACAGCACCACACGTGGCACGTCGCCCGGTGCCCCCCAAACTCCGGGCGGCGTCCTCACGCCATCTCACCGGCACGTTCGCATACATCCTGCACGACGGAGAGCCCACGAATGATGTCAGCACGGTATCCGACGACCGCCGCGGACTGGACTGCCCGCCTTGATGGAGTGTCAGGCGAGCGCTGCGATCTGGAAATGCTCCTGAAAGACGAGTGGCGCAACAAGATCGCGGTACGGGACGACGACCCCGGTGTTCGTGCCACCAAGCACCGGGAACTACTCGTCGGCGGACAGGACTACGCCACCCTGAGGAAGGCGCTGCGCGACCACGACGGCCTGTCGGTCGGCGCGTACGCGCTCGCCACCCTGCACAGCGTCATGCGCGCCTACGGCCATGGGAACCAGACGGTCGCCGCGCTGATCGACGCCACCGGAACGGCCGGCCCGCGCACCGCCCCCGTCCTGCCGGTCGTGGTCGACCACGCCGAACAGGCCCGGCTCACCTGTCTCGCGGCGATCCGGGAGCTCGACGGGGCGCTGCGCCGCAAGGACGCGTACATGAGCCCCGGCGAGGTGCTCCAGCGCGGCCTGTTCGACGCCCTGCTCGTGCTCACCGACCACGAGCCCGCCCTGTCGGACCTGCCGCCGTCCCCGCTCACCCTGATCGTCCGGGACGCCGAGGCCGACGGTTGCCTGCGGTGGACGCTGGCCTACGCGGCCGAGCTGTTCGAGGAGAGGACCATCGCAGGCGTCCTCGACGTCGTACGCGAGGTGTTCAGCCAGTTCCTCGGCCGGCCGGCCGAACCGGTCGCGGGTATCGAGCTGGTGTCGCAGGAACAGCGCGAACAGCTGCACAAGTGGAACGACACCGACGGCGACTTCCCCGAGGGGAAGCGGCTGAACAACCTGTTCGAAGAGGCCGCGCGGCGGTCGCCGGACCGCGAGGCCGTCGTGTTCCGCGACACCACGCTGACCTACCGGGAGGTCGACGAGCGGGCCAACCAGGTCGCGCACTGGCTGCTCGGCCCCGACATGGGTGTGCGGCCACAGGAACTGATCGGGCTGTACCTCGACAAGAGCGACCTGGGCGTCGTCGCCACCCTCGGGATCTGGAAGTCCGGCGCCGCGTACGTGCCGGTCGACCCGTCCTACCCGGCCGACCGCGTGCGTTTCATCGTCGGCGACACCGGACTGTCCGGCATCATCACCAACCGGCACCACGCGGCCCGGCTGAGGGAGATCCTCGGCCCGGAGCACGCCACCGTACGCGTCATCGAGATCGAGACCGTGCTCGCGCGGGCGGACGCCGCCGGGGACGCCGTGCGCGACGCCCCGCGGCTGCCCCTGGACAGCCAGGACCTCGCCTACGTCACGTACACCTCCGGCACCACCGGTGTGCCCAAGGGAGTCCCCAAGTACCACGACAGTGTCGTCAACAGCATCACGGACCTGTCCGAGCGGTACGACATGCGGCGGCCCGGCGAGGAGCGCGTCGCCCTCTTCGCCTCGTACGTCTTCGAACCTCACCTCAGGCAGACCCTGATCGCGCTCGTCAACGAGCAGACCCTGGTGATCGTCCCCGAAGAGGTCAGGCTCGACCCCGACCGATTCCCCGCGTACATCCAGCAGCACGGGGTCACCTACCTCAACGCCACGGGATCGGTCCTCCAGCACTTCGACCTGCGCCACTGCACCAGCCTGAAGAGGCTCCTGCTGGTCGGTGAGGAACTCACCGCGGCCGGGCTGCGCCAGCTGCGCGAGAAGTTCTCCGGTCTCGTCATCAACGAGTACGCCTTCACCGAGGCGGCCTTCGTCACCGCCGTCAAGGAGTTCGCCCCCCGCGTCACGGAGCGCAAGGACCGCAGCATCGGCCAGCCGGTGCGCAACGTCAAGTGGTACGTGCTCAGCCAGAACCTGAAGCAGCTGCCCATCGGGGCCATCGGTGAGCTGTACATCGGCGGCTGCGGTGTCGCTCCGGGCTACCTCAACCGGGACGACTTGACCGCCGAGCGGTTCACGCCGAACCCCTTCCAGTCGGACCAGGACCGGGCGCGCGGGCTGAACTCCCGCATCTACAAGACCGGCGACCTCGCCCGGATGCTCGCCTCCGGCGAGGTGGAGTTCCTCGGGCGCAGCGACTTCCAGCTGAAGCTGAACGGCGTCCGCGTCGAGCCCGGCGAGATCGAGGCGCAGGCGACCGAGTACCCCGGCGTGCGCAAGTGCGTCGTCGTGGCCCGCGAAGGGGCCGGCGGCCCCGCGGACCGCCACCTGGTCGGGTACTACGTGACGGAGCCCTCGGCCGAGGTGACCGAGGACGAGCTGCTGGAGTTCCTCGAGCAGCGGCTGATCCGGATCATGGTCCCCGCCCGGATGGTCCGCCTCAGCAGCATCCCGGTCAACGTCAACGGCAAGGCGGACTGGCGCGCGCTGCCCGAGGTGGACCTTGCCCGCCCGGCTCCGCCCACGGCCACCGGCACCGCCGGCGTCAGTCGCGCGAAGGGCGCCACCGGCGGTGTCCTCGACGAGCTCCGCGAGATCTGGAGCACGGTCCTCGGCGTGCCGGCGGCACGGATCGGCGACCGCGACGACTTCTTCCGGCTCGGCGGCCAGAGCATTTCCTGCATCCTGCTCATCGCCCGCGTGCGGCGGCGGCTGGGTGTCTCCATCAGCGTCGAGGACGTCTTCACCCTCAGGACGCTGGGCGAGCTGGCGCACCACCTGGACCAGCGGCAGGACCAGGAACCGCAGCCCGGACCGGGTGCGGCCGCCGAGCCGGTCCCGGACGCGGGTGAGCCCACCCGGCTCCTCGCGAACGGCCTGCAACAGGGCCTGCTCTACCACGCCCTGAAGCGCCGCAACGGTGACGACGCCTACGTCATGCAGTCGGTGCACCGCTACCACTGCGGCATCCGCCCCGACCTGATGAAGGAGGCGTGGCAGCACGCGCGGCGGAAGTACCCCGCGCTGAGGCTGCGCTTCGCATGGGCCGAGGAACCGGTCCAGATCATCGACAACGACGACCAGCCCTTCGACTGGCGGTTCGTCGACCTGAGCGACGTGGCGGACCCTGGTGAGCAGGACGCCCGCGTCAAGGAACTCCAGGAGCGGGACCGGACCGAGCCGTACGACCCGGCCGAGGGCCGGCTGTTCCGCGTCTACCTGATCAAACAGCGCGAGGACCTGTTCTCGCTGCTCTTCAGCTGCCACCACATCATCCTGGACGGGTGGAGCCTGCCGGTCCTGCACGACGACGTGCACCGCACCTACCTCGGCCTGCTCCGGGGCGACGCGCCCGAGCCGGCCATGGACGGCGCGTACGCGGCGGCGCAGCGGGACTGGGAGGAACGCCGGGGCGACCACGCCGAGTACTGGACGCAGCAGGTCGAGCGCATCGACGAACGGGGCGACTTCGGCGGGCTGGTCAAGGAGGACATCCGCTACCAGGTCGATCTGAGCGACTACGACCACGTCCGGGAGCACCGGACGAAGAAGCTGTCCCTCGGCGGCGAGCGGACCGCCGCGCTCAAGGCGGTGTGCGCCGCCCACCAGGTCACCCTGCACTCGGTGCTGCAGTTTGTGTGGCACAAGGTGCTGTACGCCGTCGGCGGCGGGAACACCACGGTGGTGGGGACGATCGTCTCCGGACGCAACCCCCACATCGACGGCATCGAGAACTCGGTGGGCCTGTTCATCAACACGCTCCCCCTGATCGTCAACCACGACGACCAGGCGGCGAAGAGCGTCGGCGCGGCCATCAGCGAGATACAGACCGCCGTGAACACCATGAACAGCAAGAGCACCGTGGAGCTGGGCCGGCTGGAAACCGGCGGCATGAAGCGGCGGCTGTTCGACACACTGCTCGTCCTGGAGAACTATCCGCGACTCCTCGACGAGGACGAACAGCGCCACCACAACGGCCTTCTCCGATTCGAGAAGGCCTACGACGCCGACAAGGTCGACTACCCCCTCGCGGTCGTGGCGTGCGAAGAGGACGACGAGCTCACAGTCGCCCTCTGGTACGCGGGTGAACTCTTCGACGACTCCACCATCGACACGCTGCTCGACGTGACCCGGACCCTGTTCGGGCAGGTGGCGGACGACATCGCACGGCCCGTCGACACCCTCGAGCTCGTCCCGCCGGCGATGGTCGAACGCTTCGACGACTGGAACCGCACACAGGCCGCCTTCCCGGCCGACAAGACCCTTCACGGCGTGTTCGAGGAGATGGCCGCGGCCTGGCCGGACGAGATCGCGGTGGTGTACCGCGAGACGCGGCTGACCTACCGCGAGCTCAACGAGCGCGCCAACCTGCTCGCCCACTACCTGCGGTCCGTCGTCCAGCTCCGGCCGAACGACCTAGTCGGCCTCGTCCTGGACAAGAACGAGCTGATGATGACCGCGATCCTGGCGGTGTGGAAGACCGGAGCGGCGTACGTGCCGATCGACCCGGCCTACCCCGAGGACCGGGTCGCCTTCATGCTGGAGGACACCCGGGCACAACTGGTGCTGACCAACCACGCCCACGGCGAGCGGCTGCGCGGCCTCACCGCCGAGGCGGGACTGCCGGTGGTGGACGTCGACCGCCTGCCCATGGGCTACCGGTCGACCGAGAACCCGGTCACGGAGGTCACGAGCACCGACCTGGCCTACGCCATCTACACGTCCGGCACCACGGGCAAACCCAAGGCGGTACTCGTCGAGCACCGGGGAGTCGTCAACCTCCAGGTCTCCATGGCCAAGCTGTTCGGCCTGGACAAGAGCCGGGGCGACGAGGCACTCCTGTCGTTCTCCAACTACGTCTTCGACCACTTCGTCGAGCAGATGACCGACGCCCTGCTCAACGGGCAGAAGCTGGTGGTGCTCGACGACACCATGCGCACCGACGTCGAGCGCCTGTACAGGTACATCAACGACGAGAACGTCACGTACCTCTCCGGCACACCGTCGGTCCTCTCGCTCTACGACTACTCCAGGACGACCTCCCTCACCCGTATCGACGCGATCGGCGAGGACTTCACCGAGCCGGTGTTCAACAAGATCCGGGGGATGTTCCGGGGCACCGTCATCAACGGGTACGGCCCGACGGAGATCTCGATCACCAGCCACAAGCGGCTGTACGCGGAGGGAGAGCGGCGCGCCACCAAGAGCATCGGCCATCCGGTCGCCAACACCGCGTGCTACGTGCTCAACAAGGCGATGCAGCGCGTCCCGGTCGGAAGCATGGGCGAGCTCTACATCGGCGGCACCGGCGTCACCCGCGGCTACCTCAACCGCGACGAACTGACGGCGGACCGGTTCCTGGACAACCCGTTCCAGACCCCCGAGGAGAAGGCGGCGGGGCAGAACGCGCGCATCTACCGGACGGGCGACCTGGTCCGGTGGCTGCCCAACGGCGAGCTGGAGTGCCTGGGCCGCACCGACCTCCAGGTCAAGATCCGGGGACAGCGCGTCGAGCTCGGCGAGGTCGAGGCCGCCCTGTCGTCGTACCCCGGCGTCACCCGGTCCCTGGTGATCGCCCGCGAGCACCGGACGACGGTGACCGGGGTGACGCAGAAGTACCTGGTCGGCTTCTACGTCTGCGACAGTGAGCTCGACGAGCAGGACGTGAAGCAGTGGATGCGCACCAAGCTGCCCGAGGCCGTGGTGCCTTCCCGTATCCTGAGGATCACCGACATCCCGGTGACACCCAGCGGAAAGCTGGATACCCGGCGGCTCCCCGAGACCGACTTCGGGCCCGGGGACAGCGCCGAGTACGTGGCCCCGTCGAACGACATCGAGGCCAAGCTGTGCGGCATCTGGGCCACGGTGCTCGGCATCGCCCCGGACCGCGTCGGCGTGCACGACGACTTCTTCGCCCTCGGCGGCGACAGCCTCCGCGCGATGGTCCTCGCGCAAGCCATCACCACCAGCTTCGGCCGTGGCCTCGGCGTCGCGACCGTGCTCCAGCACACGACCCTCAAAGCACAGGCGAAGCACATCCGGGACACGGCCGCTCAGGCGGACGACGACCCCGCGGAGCCGGCGGTCGGACGTGCCACGACGGGCGACGGGAACCCCCCGGTGTCGCTCGCGCAGGAACGCCTGCTGTTCATCGACGAGTTCGAGGACGGCACCGCCGCGTACAACATCCCGTTCGTCCTCAGGATCAGGACGGACGACACCGCGACGCGGGACGCCATGGGCGACGCGCTGCGCACGCTGGTGCGCCGCCACCCCGCGCTGCGCACTCTGCTGAAGACGGACCAGGACGGCGTCCGGAAACAGCACACGCTGCCCGAGGACGACGCGGCGGCCATGATCGACCCCGCCGTCCACACCGTCGACAGCACCACCGAGCTGGACGACAGGCTCGTCGAGCGCGCCGGGTACGTGTTCCGGCTGCACGAGGAACTGCCCCTGAAGGCAGACCTGTTCCAGCTCGGCACGGAGCCCGACGGCCTTTATCTGAGCATCGTCCTCCACCACACCTGCTTCGACGGCTGGTCGTGGGACATCTTCCGCCGCGAGCTGGCGGCGCTGCTGAGCGGCGTGCCCGAGGCGGAGCTCGGGACGGTCCGTGGCTCGTACGCGGACTTCGCCGTCTGGCAGCGGCAGCACCTGACCGGCCGGCGGCTGGCGGAACTCACCGGGTTCTGGACGAACGCGCTGGCCGGGTTCGAGACGGTCGGACTGCCGCTGGACCGCCCGCGTCCGGCCCGGTTCGACTACCGCGGCCGGGAGTTCGAGTTCGCCGTCGACGAGCCGACCGCCCAGGCGCTGCGGGACCTGGCCCAGTCGGCGAGGGTGAGCCTGTACAGCGTGCTGCTCGGCGCCTGGTGCCTGATGCTCAACACGTACACCGGCCAGCACGACCTCGTCGTCGGCACGCCCACGGCCAACCGGGGGCGTCCGGAGTTCGACCGCACGATCGGCTTCTTCGCGAACCTGCTCGCGCTGCGCGTCCGGGTCGACTCCGACGCGTCGCTGCTGGACTACGTCCGCTCGGTCGGCCAGGACGTCGTCGCGGCCCAGGTGCACGGGGAGCTGCCGTTCGAGCAGCTCGTGAAGGAACTCGAGCTGGAGAAGGACCCGAGCCGCCACCCCGTCCTGCAGATCAACTTCACCCTGCAGAACGTCACCGACCGCACCCACGGTGCCACGGCGGACGGGCAGCCGGAGCTGACCGCGTACACCCCGGACGGAGGGGGCTGGACGGCCACCAAGTTCGACCTGTCGGCCACCCTGACCGAGACTCCGGGCGGGCTCGCGGGCAACCTGACCTTCGCCGCGTCGCTCTTCGACGACGCGAGCGCCGACGGCTTCATCTCCACGTTCCAGCACATCCTGACCCAGTTCGCCCGGCTCGCCACCGACGCGGACCAAACCCGGCTGACCGACGTCACCTGCGTCGGCGAAGCGGACCTCGCGGCGCTGCTGCCCGCCGGCACCGGTGACGAAGCCACGCCCGGCACCGCCGCCGGAGCCGCCCGGACGCTGCACGCCGTGTTCGAGGAGACGGCGGCCGCCTGGCCGGACGAGATCGCGGTGGTGGACCGTGAGACGCGGCTGACCTACCGGGAGCTCGACGAGCACGCCAACCGGCTGGCGCACTACCTCAGGTCCGTCGTCGAGCTTCGGCCGAACGACTTCGTCGGCCTGGTACTGGACAAGAGCGAGCTGATGATCACCGCGATCCTGGCGGTGTGGAAGGCCGGAGCGGCGTACGTGCCGATCGACCCGGGCCATCCCGACGACCGGGTCGCGTTCATGCTGGACGACACCCGGGCACGGGTGGTGCTGGCGAACGAGACCCACGGCGAGCGGCTGCGCGGCCTCACCGCCGAGGCAGGGCCGCAGGTGCTGGACATCGAGCGCCTGCCGCTGGACGAGCAGCCCGCCGGGACCCCGGACACTCCGGCGACCGCCGCCGACCTGGCGTACGCCATCTACACGTCCGGCACCACCGGCGCACCCAAGGCGGTCCTCGTACCGCACCGCGCGGTGGACAGCTTCCGGAAGCAGGTGAGCCGGCGCTACTTCGACGGCCCGGACATCTCACGCGAACGTGTGCTCTTCCTGGCCAACTACGTGTTCGACTTCTCCGTCGAGCAGCTGGCACTGTCGGTCCTGGCGGGCCACACGCTGATCGTCCCGCCGCCCTCACCGGGCCACGACGACGGCTTCTACGACTACGCCAACAGCGCGGGGCTGACCTATGTGAGCGGTACGCCGACACAGATCCAGCAGTTCGACCTCGCGCGACTGACGGGCCTGCGCTGCGTCCTGGTCGCCGGAGAGGCCTTCCACGAGCGGCACTTCGACAAGATCCGGCGAGAATACGCCGGACCGCTCGTCAACGCCTACGGCACCACGGAGACGGCCGTGTACAACACCGTCCGCCGCTTCGAGCCCGGTGAGCCCTACCGCAACAGCTTCGGCGACCCCCTCGGCAACACCCGGCTCTACGTACTCGGTGAGTCGATGCGACTGCTTCCCCCGGGTGCGGTCGGCGAGCTGTACATGGCCGGCGAGTGCGTCACGGACGGCTACCTGAACCGGCCGGAGCTCACCCGTGAGCGTTTCCTGGCGAACCCGTTCCGGACCGAGGCCGAGCACCGGGCCGGCCGGTACCCGGTGCTCTACCGGACCGGTGACGTCGTCCGGCGCACCCGGAACGGCGAGATCGAGTACGTGGGACGCAACGATGCCCAGGTCAAGATCAACGGCCTCCGCATCGAGCTCGGTGAGGTGGAATCGGTCCTGGCCACCTGTCCCGCGGTGCGCGAGTGCGCCGTCGTTGCGGTGGCGGACGACCGCTCGCCCGACAGCAGGCGGCTGATCGGCTACTACGCCGTGGATGACGGGACGACCGTCGACGAGGACGAGATCTTCGCGGCGCTGCGAGCCACGCTCATGCCGGGCATGGTGCCGTCGCTGCTGGTGCGGCTCGACCGGCCGCTGCCGATGACCATCAACGGCAAGCTCGACACCAAGGCCCTGCCGAGGGTCGGCTTCTCGGCGAAGCGGGTGGCCTACGCCGCTCCGCGCAGCCGGACCGAGGCGCGACTGTGCCAGCTGTGGAGCACACAGCTGCTGGGCGGCGGCACGGTGGGCATCGACGACGACTTCTTCCGGTCGGGCGGCGACAGCATCAGCGCCCTGCACCTGGCGAGCCAGGTGCAGCGGGAGGCCGGGCGCAAGGTCAGCGTCAAGGACATCTTCGACTTCCCGACCGTGCGGCACTTCGTCGACAACGTCCTGGCCGCTCCGCAGGGCGCGCGCGGCACAGCGGGCGAGCAGGGCGAGCAGCCCGAGCAGGGCCGGCTGACCGGTGACTGCCCGCTGCTGCCCATCCAGGAGTGGTTCTTCGCGAAGCCGCTCGCGGACCGCGCCTGGTGGAACCACAACTTCGCCATCACCACACCCACGCTCGAGGTGGCGCGGCTGCGGACCGCCCTGGCCCAGCTCGTCGCCCACCACGACGCGTTCAGCTTCCGCTACCGGGGGACGGACGGCGACGCCTCGGAGGTCGTCCAGACCTACACCGGGGGCAGCCCAGAGGTCGTGCTGCACGAACTCGACGTAAGCGCCATGCGGGAGGAGGAGATCAGCCGCCGGCTCGCCGAATGGCAGAGCGGCTTCGACCTCACAGACGGCCCGACCGCCTGCGTGGCGTACCTCCACGGGTACGACGACGGCACCGCGCGGGTCTGGTTCGCCCTGCACCACCTGATCGTCGACAGCGTCAGCTGGCACATCCTGGCGCAGGACCTCGAGATCCTCTACCACGGTGGTGAGTTGGAGGAGAAGACGAGCAGCTACCGGCAGTGGGCCCAGGCCCTCGCACGCTACGTCCCCGGCGAGGACGAGCGGCGGCTCTGGGCGGAGACCGCCCGCGGACTGGCGTCCGCGACGCCGGGCGCCCTGTCGGCACAGGCCGGGGCGGTTTCCCACCGCGAGGAGTTCGCACTGAGCCCGTCGGACACCCGCACCCTGCTCACCGAGAGCCACTGGGCGTACGACACCGACATGAACGACCTGCTCCTGACCGCGACCGGACTGGCCCTGCAATCGGTCACGGGACGGGCGACGAACTACGTCACGGTCGAGGGACACGGCCGCGAACGCTTCGACGGAGCACCCGACGTCCGCGACACCGTCGGATGGTTCACCACGATGTACCCCCTGGCCGTCGAGGCGGACCAGGAGGACCTCGGGCGCAGCATCCTCGGCACGAAGCAGTCCATCCGGCGCGCACCGCACCACGGTGTCGGCTACGGCGTGCTCTTCGGCCGGTACGGCAGCGAACAGGCGCCGCTACCGCCGGTCAGCTTCAACTACCTGGGGCGGCTGTCGGACGAGGAGCAGCAGACGCCGGACGCGACGGGGGGCTGGCGGCTGGACTCGGCGATGTCGGGCAGCAACATCTCCGAACGCAACCGGGAAGCCGACCAGTTCGGCCTCGACGTGACGATGAGGTGCGCCGGAGGCCGCCTCGTCACCGTGGTCGACAGCCGCCTCGACCGGGCCACCACCCAGCGGTTCACGGCTGAACTGAAGGTGTGGCTGGAGCGGCTGGTGGCGCACACGGCGACGGCGCCGGGCCGGGGGACGGGCCACGCGCCCGCCGTCCCCCAGGCCGCCCCCGAGGAGGCCTTCGACCCGTACATCCTCGTCAACGAGGAGAACGCGGAGCACACCCTCTTCGTCTTCCCGCCCGGCGAGGGCGGGGCCGAGAGCTATCTGAGCAACATCGCGCAACGGCTGCCCGGGTACCGGCTCGTGCTGTTCAACAATGTGCACCTGCACTCGCCCATGGAGTCCTTCGAGGCCCTGGCCGAGTACTACCTGGAGCACGTCCGGCACCTGCGGCCGTCCGGCCCGTACAGCTTCGTCGGCTGGAGCTTCGGCGGTGTTCTCGCGCTGGAGGTGTCGCTTCAACTGGCCCGCGCGGGCGAGAAGATCGACGACCTGTTCCTCATCGACCCGTACTTCAACGTCCTGCAGGCGTCGGCCGCCATCGGTCTCCCCGACGTCGAGGACATCCTCGACCCGATCAACTACCACTACGCGCCGAGCCGGGCGGACCTGGAGCAGCTCGGCGCGAGCATCGGAAGTCTCGTCATGTTCAAGGCGGACGAGCTGAACGAGATCGTCCGCGACGACCAGCAGCGCCGGCTGTTCGAGTTCTACCGGCGCTCGCCGTACAACGGCCTGGACACGCTCCTGCCGGCCGAATCGATCGAGACGCACCTGCTGCGTGGCGGGACCCACCATTCGTGGGTGCGGAACGAGCGTCTGGTCACCGGAATGTGCGAGCGTATCTCGGCGTCGGAGCAGAAGAGGCCGATGGGCCGTTGAGTCAGTTGTGCGTCGTGTCCGGTCACCAGCACCAGCACCAGGTGCAGAGTCCATGGAGGTCTTGATGCCCATTTTGATGCCGTCGGCAGAGGTTCCTACGATCGACATCTCGCCGCTGTTCGGCGATGACGCGAACGAGAAGACGCGGGTCGCGCAAGAGATCAACAAGGCGTGCCGCGGGTCCGGTTTCTTCTACGCGTCCCACCACGGCATAGACGTACAACTGCTGCAGGACGTGGTCAACGAGTTCCACCGTAAGATGACCGACCAGGAGAAGTTCGGCCTGGCGATCAACGCGTACAACAAGAACAACCCGCACCTGCGCAACGGCTACTACATGGCCGCCAAGGGCAAGAAGGCGGTCGAGTCCTGGTGCTACCTGAACCCGTCGTTCAGTGAGGACCACCCGATGATCACGTCGGGGACGCCGCTGCACGAGGTGAACATCTGGCCCGACGAGGACAGGCACCCGCGCTTCCGGTCCTTCTGCGAGCAGTACTACGGGGAGGTGTTCCGGCTCTCCCGGGTGCTGATGCGGGGATTCGCGCTGGCCCTGGGCAAGCCCGAGAACTTCTTCGACCCGGCCCTCTCGGAGGCCGACACGCTCTCCGCCGTATCGCTGATCCGCTACCCGTACCTGGAGGACTACCCGCCGGTCAAGACGGGCCCGGACGGCATGAAGCTGAGCTTCGAGGACCATCTGGACGTGTCGATGATCACCGTTCTGTTCCAGACCGAGGTGCAGAACCTCCAGGTCGAGACCGTCGACGGCTGGAAGGACCTGCCGACGTCCGGCGACAATTTCCTGGTCAACTGCGGCACCTTCCTGGGGTACCTCACGAACGACTACTTCCCGGCGCCGAACCACCGGGTGAAGTTCGTCAACGCGGAGCGCCTGTCCCTGCCGTTCTTCCTCCACGCCGGCCACAACAGTGTGAAGGAGCCGTTCGCCCCCGAAGGCATCGGTGACAAGGAGCTGAACCCGACGATCCCGTACGGCGACTACCTCCAGCACGGTTTCCACGCGCTGATCGCCAAGAACGGCCAGACCTGAGGCCGATTCCCCAACGGCGGGGGCGGTCTGCGCCGGTTCGACGGTTTCTTCGCGGGCCGCTGGGAAACCGAGGAGGCGCCGGCGCGACCGACGCGGTCGCCCCGCAGCGCCGGGCACAGGCACGGGCCTTCGCCCGCCGGGCGGCGTAATACGACCACAGTGAACGAAGAGCGGGCCCCGTCGGGAACGGGGCCCGCTCTTTTCGTGCCGTAAACCGTTCGTGTGAATCCGGCGCGCCCGTGGGCCTCTTCCGTTCCGGGTGCCGGCCGCAGCGGAGGAGGAGGCCAGGGCGGCGCCGCCGGCCTGGTGACCCCGGCGGCGCGGACGGTGGGACCAGGGGCAGTCCGCACCTGGTGCGATACCGTGGCGAACCCCGGGCTTGCTTTCCCGCAAGTCGCCCGCGAAGGGAAGATAATGGCATTATCGCAATCGCCCACCAGTCGCCGTGCTTTCCTGGGGGCAGCCGCCCTTTTGTCGCTGGCCGGGTGTTCGATGAAAAAGACACCCACGGCTTCTCCCGTCGCCGCCACGGTGAACAAGCCCTCTTCCTCTCCGACCGCTGCCGCGGAAAAGAATCAGCGCCACGAGCGCCTTGTCGAACTGGAGCGGAAATTCGGCGCACGGCTCGGAGTCTTCGCCCTCGCCACCGGCACCGGTTCCACGATCGTCCACCGTGCCGATGACCGGTTCGCGTTCTGCTCCACGTTCAAGGGACTGGCGGCGGCAGGCGTCCTCGCTCACAACCCGCTGTCACATCTGGACACGGTCGTCAGGTACACCGAGGCCGACCTGATGAAGCACTCGCCCATCACGGGGCAGCACGTGGCCACGGGGATGACGATCCGCCAGTTGTGCGACGCCGCGGTCCGCTACAGCGACGGCACGGCCGGCAACCTCCTGCTCCGCGATCTCGGCGGACCGGCACGGCTGACGGCGTACGCGCGCAGCCTCGGCGACACGGTCACCAGGATGGACCGGAGCGAGCCGGCGATCACCCAGGCCGTCCCCGGAGACCTCCGCGACACGACTTCTCCCCGGGCGTTCGGCGGCGACTACCGCAAGATCATCCTGGGGAACGCCCTGCCGCCCGACAAGCGAGCCTTCCTCCGTGGCCTCCTGACGCGCAGCGCCACCGGCGACCACCGCATCCGCGCCGGTGTCCCGCGGGGATGGACCGTGGCCAACAAGACGGGCACCGGTGACTACGGAACGCTCAACGACATGGCGGTCGCATGGCCCCCGAAGTCGGCGGCCCCCCTCGCCATCGCGATCATGTCGAGCAAAGCCGCCAAGGACGCGAAATGGGATGAGGACCTCATTGCCGAGGCGGCCGCATATGTAGTGGCCACCATCTGAAATTCCCAGCTCTCCGGAATGCACCGCTCCTGGGATTCTCTTCCAGCTCTCTCGTAGTTCTCTCCGCACCTTTGCGGCAACGGCAGGAAAGCCGTTCTGCTGCTAGTGTGCTTTGCGTCGACCGAATGCCGACAGGCCCCTTTTTTCTTCCTGAATGCGCGGGAATGCGGCACGGCCGGTGCCGACCGGGGGAGGCCGGCTTCCCGGCCTCGGCCACACGTGCCTGCGCCTCCCCGGCCGACGGCACGCCCGCAGTCCGGTAGAGGCGCCCGTGGCCGAAGGCGACCGGAGCGGGATCGACCACCCGGTTACGAGAGGAGCGAACAGTGTCGATGGATACGACGGTGCCGACGTTCAGCCTGGCCGATCTCCAGGAGGGGCGCCACCAGGACGAGTTCCGCCGCTGCCTGGCGGAAAAGGGCGTCTTCTACCTGACGGACAGCAGCTTGTCGGAGGCCGACCAGAAGTCGGCCAAGGATGTCGCCATTGATTTCTTCGAGCACGGCACCGCGGAGCAGAAACGTTCCGTCACTTCTCCGGTACCCACCATGCGGCGCGGCTTCACGGGCTTGGAGTCGGAGAGCACCGCCAAGATTACCAACGCCGGCTCGTACACCGACTACTCGATGTGCTATTCGATGGGGACCTCGGACAACATATTCCCCACGGCCGACTTCGAGCGGATCTGGACGCAGTACTTCGACCGCATGTACGACGCCTCCCGTGAGGTGGCGCGCCAGGTCCTGAAGGCGACCGGGACCGAACCCGAAGGCGGCACCGAGTCGTTCGTGAACTGCGAACCGCTGCTGCGGTTCCGGCACTTCCCCGAGGTGCCCGAGAACCGCAGCTCCGAGGAAGAACCGCTGCGGATGGCACCGCACTACGACCTGTCGATGGTGACACTGATCCAGCAGACACCGTGCCCGAACGGCTTCGTCAGCCTCCAGTGCGAGGTCGGCGACACCTTCGTGGACCTGCCGGCCAAGACGGACGCGGTCCTCGTCTTCTGCGGAGCCGTCGCCACCCTCGTCACCGGCGGCCAGGTCAAGGCGCCGAGGCATCATGTCGCCGCCCCTCCCCGCGACAAGATCGTCGGCAGCGGCCGCACCTCCAGCGTCTTCTTCCTGCGCCCCAACTCCGACTTCAGCTTCTCGGTACCGCTGGCCAAGGAGAGCGGATTCGACGTGAGCCTCGCCGGCGAGACCGCGACGTTCAAGGACTGGATCGAAGGCAACTACGTCGACCTGCGGAACAAGGAAAAGGCGTAGCACGACGCCGAGGGGCGGGTCTTCCATCGTTCCGGCCGTCCTAGGCCGCCGACACTGTACGGAGTCTCCAGTGGTTGCAGCAGTGAGCAGTACCGACGACATCCGCGCCAGGGCGCAGACCGCCCTGGCGCGCTGCGGGGTCGACATCGCCGCCTTCAAGGGTGACGCCCTGATCGCCCGTACGCCGGTCACCGGCGGCCACCTGCTGGGCCTGCGTGCCGACGGCGTGACGGACGTGGACCGGGCCGTCGAAGCCGCTCATGCCGCCTTCCACGACTGGCGGACGACCCCGGCTCCGGTGCGGGGCGCCCTCGTCAAGCGGTTCGGCGAGCTGCTCACCGAGCACAAGGAACACCTCGCCGACCTGGTGACGGTCGAAGCCGGAAAGATCCGCTCCGAGGCGCTCGGCGAAGTGCAGGAGATGATCGACATCTGCGACTTCGCGGTGGGCCTGTCACGTCAGCTCTACGGCCGCACCATGCCCTCCGAACGGCCCGGGCACCGGCTGATGGAGAACTGGCATCCCCTGGGCGTGGTCGGCGTGATCAGCGCCTTCAACTTCCCGGTCGCCGTCTGGGCCTGGAATACGGCAGTGGCCCTGGTCTGTGGTGACACCGTGGTCTGGAAGCCGTCCGAGCTCACCTTGCTGACCGCGCTGGCCTGCACCGCCCTGCTGGACCGCGCCATCGCCGAGACCGGAGCCCCCGCCCACCTCAACCAGGTCGTGCTCGGTGCGGCGGACACCGGCGAGCGGCTCGTGGACTCCCCGCTGGTCCCGCTGGTCAGCGCGACCGGCTCCACCCGGATGGGCCGCGCGGTCGGTCCCCGCGTCGCCGCCCGGTTCGGCCGCAGCATCCTGGAGCTCGGCGGGAACAACGCCGCCGTGGTGACCCCGTCGGCGGACCTCGGTCCCACCGTGAACGCCGCCGTCTTCGCCGCCGCGGGCACGGCCGGCCAGCGGTGCACCACCCTGCGCCGGCTGATCGTGCACGCCGACGTCGCCGACACCGTGGTCGAGCGGCTCATCACCGCGTACGGCCGGCTCCCGATCGGTGACCCGTTCCAGGACGCCACGCTCGTGGGCCCGCTCGTGAACGAAGCCTCGTACACCAGGATGCGCCAAGCCCTCGACCGTGCGACCGAGGAGGGCGGCACCCTGTGCACCGGCGGCGAACGGCAGCTCGTCCAGGCAGCCCCGGACGCCTACTACGTACGGCCCGCCATCGTCCGGATGCCCGCGCAGACCGCCGTCGTACGTGAGGAGACGTTCGCCCCGATCCTGTACGTCCTCACCTACCGAGACCTCGACGAGGCGATCCGGCTGCACAACGACGTACCCCAGGGGCTGTCGTCCGGGATCTTCACCAGCGACCAGAGCGAGGCCGAACGGTTCCTGGCGTCCGACGGGGCCGACTGCGGCATCGTCAACGTGAACATCGGCACCTCCGGCGCCGAGATCGGCGGCGCGTTCGGTGGCGAGAAGGAGACCGGCGGCGGCCGCGAATCCGGCTCGGACGCCTGGCGGGCCTACATGCGCCGCGCGACCAACACGGTGAACTACTCGGGCCGGGTGGCGCTGGCCCAGGGCGTGAACTTCGCCGACTAATGAGATTGAACTCGTGGGGCCGTAGGGGCCGGCGGCTCCTGGGCCCTGCGGTATGACCGAGCCATTGCGGTATCCACACGGTGGCGGGCTCACCGCTGAACGGCACCGAGTCCGTGAGGAGTTACGGCTGCAGGCGGCCGAGCGGTTCGGTCGGGGTGAGACGAGCACAGTGATTGCCAAGGATCTGCGGGTCAGTATCCGGTCGGTGCAGCGGTGGCGGCAGGCGTGCGCGGAAGGCGGGCCGTGGGCGCTGCGCTCCAGCGGTCCGTCCACAAGGCCGCCGGTCTCCGGGAGTTCGCTGCTTCACGGGACTGGCTGAACATCTACTCTCCGCCGCCGTACGCACCCGACCTCAACCCCTGTCGAAAGGCATCTGGTTCCTGCCATGGCGCGGGTGGCTCTCCAGCGTCGTCTTTACCGCCCCTGAGCACCTCATCCAGCGCATCCGACGCGGCTTACGGCACATCCAGTACCGCAGCGACCCCATAGACGGCTGCCTCGCCGGGACCGGCCCGACCATCAGACCCAACCGAGCGACCAGCGATATCACCGATCAGTAACCGGACGGAACCGTGACGGGGTTGGGACATACGCCGACCCCGCCCCGGCATCGCCACGGGTAATCTGACAGCACTGCTCGGTGGTCTGGTTTGCCGACGCCGACTACTTCTGGACACACCAACTCGCCGAAATCCTTGGATTGTCCGGCGAGAAAGCTACAACTCCCGGCGGCAGGACGCGAGACGAGGTCAGGCCCGGGATGAAGTAGCGTTGCGGCGCATGAAGGAAAGAGAAATGGCGGGCGAATCCCCCGACGCACCCGATCAGAAGAACCCGTCGCGAGAGACGCCCACCGAATCGTCGGAAGAGCAGCCGGCGGACAAAGCGGCCGACCGCGACGCGACTCCAGAGCCGACGGCGGCAACAGGATTAAAGGAGCCGGACGCGGCAGACGACGGCGCAGCAAAGGCGCAGAACCCGACAACGGATGACGAGCCCTCCACCGACATGGCACCACCGGACGTCACCCAGGTGATCGAGGCACCGGCCGTCGTTGAGGCGCCGGCTGTCGTTGAGGCGCCGGCTGTCGTTGAGACGCGGGCCGTCGTTGAGGCACCGACCGTCGCTGAGACGCCGGCCGCCCGGGAAGGCGACGACGCCACCCGTGAACTCGCGGCGCCGGACATCACCGCGAAGCCCCAGGCCTCGACGCCCAAGGCCGACTCACGGACGACCGAAGCACGCACGACCAACCGACAGCCGACCGAACCACGGCCGGTCGCACCGCCCGAGCCCGAACCGCCCAAACCGGCAACGGACAACCGCCCCGGCAGCGACGCTGCCACGCCTCCTGCGAAGGCCGATGCCCCGGTCGTCGACGAGGACACGCCGCCCCCGCTCAACCTGCTTGCGCAGCTGACCAACACCCCGCCGCCGCCCCCGTCCCTGGCCCGCACCCTCGCGCGCAAGTTCAAGATCTGGACGCCGCTCGCGGTGCTCCTCGGGCTCGTTTTCCTGACCGTACAGATACTTCGCCCCCTTCCCGACCCAACCCTTGCCCTCGGCGAATCCACCTCTTCCTTCACCGTCGACGGCGGCAGGCTCTCCATCCCGTGGCCCAAGAAGGGACAGGCGGCCGTGAAGGTCGTGGGCTCGGGCCCCATCGGAACGTTCGGAGAGGAAAACCCCGTCCCGACGGCGAGCATCGCCAAGATCATGACGGCGTACGTGATCCTCCGCGAGCACCCACTCAAGAAGGACGAGAAGGGCCCCGAGATCAAGGTCGACACCCAGGCGGTGGAAGAGGGCAAGTCCGAGGACGAATCCCGCGTCGAGGGACTCGAGGTGGGCCAGACGTTCAGCCAGCAGGACATGCTGAAAATGCTGATGATCCCGTCGGGCAACAACATCGGTCGGCTGTTGGCACGTTGGGACACCAAGTCCCAGGATGAGACGGCGTTCGTCGAGAAGATGAACGGCGCGGCCAAGGCCCTGGGCATGAAGAACACGACGTACACCGACCCCAGCGGCCTGGACAAGAAGACCGTCAGCACCGCCGTCGACCAGCTCAAACTGGCCGAGGAGGTCATGAAGTTCGACGCCTTCCGCCAGATCGTCGCCATGCCCAACGCCGACATCCCCGGCCTCGGACGCATCTACAACAACAACGACCGCCTCATCTTGGCCGGACTGAGCATCCGCGGCATCAAAACCGGCTCCAACACCCCGGCCGGAGGCACCCTGTCCTGGGCGGCCTACAAAACCGTGGACGGCAAGGACCTGCTCATCCTCGGCACGATGATGGATCAGCACGTCACCGGCCCGGACCCCAACGGCGCCAACAGCCTCGTCCTGGTCCAGAACAACAGCAAGAAGGTCATCGAAGCCGTACGCAAGGCCCTCACCTCCGCCACCGCCGTGAAGAAGGGGCAAGTCGTGGGTCACATTGCCGACGGCCTCGGCGGCCGCACACCGGTCGTGGCCACCAAGGACCTCAAAGCCATCGGCGTCCCCGGCCAGAAGCTGACCATCACCTTCAACGCCGTCGGCACATCCATCCCCCACACAGCCAAAGCCGGCACGGCCATCGGCAATCTGACTCTGGGCACCGGCACCGAAGCCCAACGAGTCCCGGTCGCCCTCCAAACCGACCTCACGGAGCCGCCCCTCACCGCCAAACTCACCCGCCTCGGCTGATCCCCTGCCGTCCCGGGGCCCATGAAACCGGGCCCCGGACCACTTCAGTGCGGCACCTGCCAACGCGCCGACCGTCGGATTCCCGGCACCCCGTGATGTCGGGACAGACTCGGTGCTCCACACTCCGGCCGTGGACAGCTCCGACGACGATCACGAGTTCGCCCCCGCGTGGACCGACGCCGGCAACAACGTGTACCGCACCCTCCACGCCTGACGAAACCCCCTCGGCGCTCGCCGAGTGCTTCACCCTTGCCAGCTGGAGGGAGGTCCAAGTCCTGCTCCGGGCACGACTATGAGCTCGAAGCCGGCTGGTGCCGGTTGGAGAACGACCCCACCGACGGCTCGTAGTAGTCGAGGTCCGGATCGCGGCTGATGCCGCGCAGTGAACGCCACCCGCAGCGGCCTGCGAGCCGGAATCAAAGGATGGGTCACGAGGATTACCTGGAGCACGCTACCTGCATGTAGTTGAACTGACCCGTAGTAGCGCCACGCAGCGGATGTGCACTCGATCAGGCGAGAGATCACGCCACAGCATGCGGCAGGGCGGGAGCGGCGGCGCCACGCTGGGCATGTCCCCGGATCTGATGCGGCGTCGCCATCTGTCGGGGGACTGCCGCTAGGCCAAAGCGTTAAATAGGACCGTTCAGCCCTCAAGAAGTACTGGCTGCGATCCGAAGAAGCAGCGAAGCGTGGACGCGCTTTGTTGTCGCTTCACTCGATCCAGTTCTAGAAGGAGCGTTGAATGAGTCCTGACCACAGGAACCGGTCCTCTCACGGTCCGATTCCCCGGCGGGGAGCGTGGCCGGCGGCACGATCGCATCAATCGCCCTCATCATCACGGGGTTCGCCAGCCCCGCGGTGGCCATGGCGCAGCAGGTGCGGACGGTTGCCGACAGCAGCGTTGTAAGTCCCTCGGGCGGCGACAAATGCAAGCCCGAGAAGCCCAGGAAGACCAAGAAGCACCAAAGGTCGCTCACGGACGAGGCGCAGACGTCGCGTGCGGGCGGCGGCGGCGACAAGTGCAAGGTCGGCCCCACCGGGCCGACGGGGCCGAGGGCGATACTGGCGCGACGGGCGCCACCGGCCCCACTGGCTCTACGGGTAACACGGGCGCCACCGGTCCCACCGGCCCGACCGGCTCTACGGGTAACACGGGCGCCACTGGTCCCACCGGCCCCACTGGTCCCACTGGTCCGTGTGCCGACATCGACTCCCTCGACCCGAACAACCACGAGGAGTTCAGCGCCGTTCTCACCAATGGCAACGCGTTCGTCGGGCGTCGGACTACCAACCCTGTTCCCCCGCAAGGGAACTATTCGTGGGTAAACCTGTCGCACAACGCGAACTACCCCGCCAACGCCTGCTCCATTTCCCTCGTGGACCACGGGAACGACTCGTACGTGAAGGTGTTGACCACCACCGGTCAGGTCTTCGAGACGCACGGCATCACCAATGACGGCAACTTCATCTGGCTCGAACCCTGGACGCTGGTGGTGTTGCAGCCCTGACATGACTGGATCGGAGACCTGACTGTGTGTGCTGCGCTCGCCGGTGTTCCGACGGGCGCAGCACGCACATCACCGGGGTGCGAGGCTCTCCGCCGCCAATTGATCGATTCAGAGTGAGATCGGTTTACCGGCTTGGCAGTTGGGTGTGGTTTCGGCAGGATCTGCCGGGTTTCTGCTGATCTCGTGCCTGATGGTCTGTGGGATCGTACGGCCCCGCTGCTGCCGTCTCATCCGCCGCGGCTCCACCGGTGTCCCGGGCGGTTGTCGACTGATGGCCGGGCGGCCCTGCGCGGCATCGTCTACGTGCTGCTCCCTGACCAGCGGAAACGGCCGCGACGTCACCCAGCTCATGCCGCTGTTGGACACCCTTCCCCGCATCCGCGGCCGGCCACGCCACCGGCCCCGGCGGCTGTTCGCGAACCGCGGCTACGACTTCGACAAGTACCGGCTCCTTGTCCGGGCTCGTGGATCACACCAAGACCGCCCGTCGCGGCACCCCGCACAGCTCCGGCCTGGAAAGCCCCGCTGGGCCGTCGAGCGCGCCTTCGCCTGGCTCGCTGAGTAGCCGAGGGTGATCTCACCCCTCGGCCCTCACAGAACTGTGCGTAACAGTCCGCCGTTACACGGCTCTTGTCGTTCTGGTCATCAGGTCGAGACCACGGCCGAAGGCCTTCTTCCAGGTCGCCGCCGCAGCCTGCTTGTCGGAGTGCGCGATCACCAGCACTCCGTCCAGGTCCGCGGTCACACAGCTGTCGGTGTCCGGTGACGCATCACCGGCCAACCTCCGGGCGTGTTCACATACTTCGGCGCGGGCGGTGCGGATTGCTGTCAGGGTGCGCTGGGCACCTGCGGCGAGGGTGTCGATCAGCCGGGAGACGGTCGGGTCGGAGGCCACGGGCCCGAACAAGGACGGTTCGGCCCGCAGCAGGCCGATGTCGGCCAGGCAGCCCCCACCCAGGGCAACCGCGAGCGCCACATTCAGCAGGGTGCTTCCCGGGTCATGCGCTGCATGGGCTTTATGCCACGGCTCGAGCGCCGCCGAAATGGTCTGACCGGACCGGTCTTGCGGATGGTCTCCACGAGCAGCACGGCCGCGGCCCGGGAGACCACCGAACGACCGCTGCCCTCAACCCGGACACGCGGGTAGGACCCGCTGGGCTTCTTCGCCCGGGAAGTGCTTCTTTCCTCGCAGTCAAGCAGGACTCTCAGGCTTCACGACCCTCGTCACGGTGCGTCAAATCCGCTGACTGACACCGGTGCCAAGCCTCATGAGACCCAGGCCGTCCTGAGACACAGTCACTTCGACACAACGATGTCGGTCTACACCCACGCCGCGCTACAGGCGCAGCGCGAGGCCCTTGACAGAGCAGGGGCACTACGTGCGGCTGATGTGAGCGATGCCGACTCGTGAGATAGGGGGTGTTTCGGCCCCGGTGACGGATGAGGGGGGGGACGGTTGGCCTGTAAAGATGCTTGTATGGGGGCGCCGAGTTGGGTGCCTGCCTGATGCCCTTCAGGAACTGATGTCGGCAACTGGTGTCACAACCAGCCCAGATAGCCCCTGACCTGTAAGAAGACGGACTCAACATGAAGATCCTGATCAGCGCGGACATGGAAGGCGCCACCGGCGTGACCTGGCCGGCCGATGTGCTGCCCGGCACCCCCCAGTGGGAGCGGTGCCGTTCCATGTTCACCTCCGATGTGAACGCGGCGGCGCTCGGCTTCTACGACGGCGGCGCCGACGAGGTGCTCATCAACGAGGCCCACTGGTCCATGCGAAACCTCCTGTTGGAGCAGCTCGACGACCGGGTCCAGATGCTCACCGGTAGGCACAAGTCCCTGTCCATGGTGGAGGGCATCCAGCACGGCGACGTCGATGCCATCGCCTTCGTCGGTTACCACACGGGCGCCGGTACGGAGGGGGTCCTCGCCCACACCTATCTGGCGAACTCCATCACCGGGGTCTGGCTCAACGGTGCCCGGGCCAGCGAGGGGCTCCTCAACGCGCATGTCGTGGCCGAGTACGGCGTTCCCGTCGTTCTCGTCACCGGCGACGACCTGACTTGCGTGGACGCGGACGGGTACGCCCCGGAGGCCTGCAAGGTCGCCGTGAAGGACTATGTGTCGCGGTACGCGGCGGTGTGCCGCACCCCGACCCGTACCGCCGCGGACATTCGTGCGGCGGCCAAGGAGGCGACCGCGCTCGCCGTGCGGCACAGCCCGGTGGAGGGCGGCCCCTTCACCGTCGAGCTGGAGTTCGACGCCGAGCACCTGGCCACGGCGGCCACCGTGGTCCCCGGCGTGGCGCCCAGCGGCGAACGGCGCGTCGCCTACACCAGCGCGACGATGTACGAAGGTATCCGTACGTTCAAGGCGGTGACGACGATCGTGTCGTCCGCCGTGGAGGAACAGTATGGCTGAGGCGGCCGCCCCCCAGGAGAGCGTCGACGAGCGGGCGCTCGACGAATCGGTGACGTTCACCTCCGAACTGATCCGGATCGACACCACCAACCGCGGCGGCGGCGACTGCCGGGAACGCCCGGCCGCCGAGTACGTCGCCGAGCGGCTGGCCGCCGCCGGACTGGAACCCACCCTTCTGGAACGCACCCCGGGGCGCACCAATGTGGTGGCCCGGATCGCGGGCACCGACCCGTCCGCCGACGCCCTGCTCGTGCACGGCCATCTCGACGTCGTCCCGGCCGAGGCCGGCGACTGGACCGTGCACCCCTTCTCCGGGGAGGTCCGCGACGGTGTCGTCTGGGGGCGCGGCGCCATCGACATGAAGAACATGGACGCGATGGTCCTGGCCGTCGTCCGGGCCTGGGCGCGAACAGGTGTCCGGCCCCGCCGCGACATCGTGATCGCGTACACCGCCGACGAGGAGGCCAGCGCCGAAGACGGTTCCGGCTTCCTCGCCGACCAGCACGCCGAACTCTTCGAAGGGTGTACGGAGGGCATCAGCGAATCCGGAGCCTTCACCTTCCACGCCGGACAGGACATGCCGCTCTACCCGATCGCCGCCGGTGAACGCGGTACCGCCTGGCTGAAACTCACCGCGCACGGCAAGGCGGGACACGGTTCCAAGGTCAACAAGGCAAACGCGGTCAGCGCACTCGCCGCGGCCGTCGCCAGGATCGGCGAGCACCAATGGCCGGTCCGGCTCACTCCGACCGTGCGGGCCGCGCTCACCGAGATCGCCGCACTGCACGGCATCCGCCCCGACCTCGACGCCCCCGGCTTCGACGTGGACGAGTTGCTCAGCAAGCTCGGACCGGCCGCCAACCTGGTCGAGCCGACCGTTCGCAACAGCTCCAACCCGACCATGCTGGATGCCGGGTACAAGGTCAATGTGATCCCGGGCCACGCCACCGCCTTCATCGACGGCCGGATGGTGCCCGGCGGCGAGGACGAGTTCCACGCCACCCTGGACCGGCTGACCGGACCCGATGTCGACTGGGAGTTCCACCACCGCGAGGTCCCGCTGCAGGCCCCGGTCGACTCGCCGACCTTCGCGAAGCTGCGCGCCGCCGTCGAACGCTTCGACCCGCAGGGCCACGTCGTGCCTTACTGCATGTCGGGCGGCACGGACGCCAAGCAGTTCTCCCGGCTCGGCATCACCGGCTACGGCTTCTCACCGCTGAAGCTACCCGTCGGCTTCGACTACCAGGCGCTGTTCCACGGCGTCGACGAACGCGTTCCCGTCGAGGCACTGCACTTCGGCGTCCGCGTCCTCGATCACTATCTGCGCACGGCATGACCCGGTACGGGGGGAATTGATCATGATGTCCACAGGGGCCTACGGAACGTGGCCGTCACCGATCGACGCACGGCTGGCCGCCTCCGGCGACGGCCATCCGGAGTACGTCGGCGTGGTCGGCGGCGAGGTGTGGTGGACGGAGCCGCGCCCCGCCGAGGCCGGGCGCCGCGCCCTGATCCGGCGCCGGGCGGACGGGACCAGCACCTGTGTCCTGCCCGCTCCGTGGAACGTACGGAGCCGCGTCATCGAGTACGGCGGACAGCCCTGGGCCGGGGTCGAACGCGCCGAGGGCGGCCCGCTGATCGTCTTCGTCGACTTCGCCGACCAGAGGCTGTACGCATACGCCCCCGACGGGCCCGGCGAACCCTGGCCGCTCACCCCTGTCTCGGCCGTCGGCGGCGGGCTGCGCTGGGTCGACCCGCAGCTCCACCTCGGCCGGGGCGAGCGGGGCGAAGTGTGGTGCGTCCTGGAGGAGTTCACCGGCGAGGCGCCCACCGAACTGCGCCGGTTGATCGCTGCCGTACCGCTGGACGGCTCGGCGGCCGACGACCGCTCGGCGGTACGTGAACTCACCGACGACAGTCGCCGCTTCGTCACCGGACCGAAGCTCTCCCCCGACGGGCGACAGGCGGCCTGGATCGCCTGGGACCATCCACGGATGCCGTGGGACGGCACCGAGGTGATGCTCGCGGACGTCGCCGACGACGGTACGTTCCACCACACTCGCTGCTTCGGCGGCGGCCCCGAGGAATCGGTACCGCAGATCGAATGGGGTGCCGACGGACAACTCCTCTTCGTCAGTGACCGCAGCGGGTGGTGGAACCTGTACCGCGCCGACCCGCACCGGGGCACGGTCGCGCTCTGCCCCCAGGAACAGGAGTTCGCCGGGCCGCTCTGGAAGATCGGCCTCAGCTGGTTCCGGCCGCTGGAGAACGGCCTGATCGCCACCGTCCACGGCCGGGGCACCACCACGCTCGGCATCCTCGACCCGGAGACCGGTGAATTCGTCGATGTCGCCGGGCCCTGGACGCAATGGGCCGAGTCGCTCGCCGTGCACGGCAGCCGGATCATCGGCGTCGCCGCGAGCCCGTACAGCGCCTACGAGGTCGTCGAGCTGGACACCGCGACCGGCCGCACCCGGATCATCGGCACACCGCACGAGGACGCCGTCGACCCCGCCTACTACCCGCAGCCCGCGGACCGCACCTTCACCGGGCCCGACGGCCGGGAGATCCACGCCCACATCTACCCGCCGCGGAGCCCCGACCGGGTCGGCCCCGAGGGTGAACTGCCGCCCTATGTGGTCTGGGCGCACGGCGGACCCACCGGCCATGCCGCACTCGTCCTCGACCTGGAGATCGCCTACTTCACCTCGCGCGGCATCGGCGTCGCCGAGGTGAACTACGGCGGCTCCACCGGCTACGGCAGGAGCTACCGCAACCGGCTGCGCGAACAGTGGGGCGTCGTCGACGTCGAGGACTGCGCGGCCGTCGCCGAAGCGCTGGCCGCCGAGGGCACGGCCGACCGGCAGCGGCTCGCCATCCGGGGCGGCAGCGCCGGCGGCTGGACCACCGCGGCGTCGCTGACCGGCACCGATGTCTACGCCTGCGGCACGATCATCTACCCCATCCTCGATCTGACCGGCTGGGGCACGGATGAGACCCATGACTTCGAGTCGCAGTACCTGGAGTCCCTGGTGGGCCCGCTGGCCGAAGTCCCGGCACGCTACCGCGAACGCTCGCCGGTCACCCGCACCGACCATCTGACCACCCCCTTCCTCCTGCTCCAGGGGCTGGACGATCCGATCTGCCCGCCCGTCCAGTGCGAGCGGTTCCTGGCCGAGGTCGCGGGGCGCGGCATTCCGCACGCGTATCTCACCTTCGAGGGGGAGGGGCACGGATTCCGGCGCGCCGACACCATGATTTGCGCCCTGGAGGCCGAACTCTCCCTGTACAGCCAGACGTTCGGCATCGAATGTCCCGACGTACCGCGACTGGAGCTGAAGAAGTGACCCTCGTACCCCTGACTCGCCCCGCCCGACTGCGTCAGGGTGCCAGGATCGCCGTTGTGTCACCGAGCGGGCCGGTGCCCGCCGACCGCCTGGAGGCGGGACTCGACATTCTGCGTGGCTGGGGCCTCGAACCCGTAGAAGCACCCCATGTCCGCGACGTGCACCCGGAGTTGGACTACCTCGCCGGCACGGACGAGGCGCGGGCCCGGGACCTCCAGGAGGCCTGGTGCGATCCGTCCGTCGACGCGGTGATCTGCGCCCGCGGCGGGTACGGCGTGCACCGCATGGTCGACCTGGTCGACTGGGCGGCGATGCGCGCGGCCGGGCCCAAGGTGTTCATCGGCTACAGCGACATCACCGTGCTCCACGAGGCGTTCGCCCAGCGGATGGGGCTCGCCACCCTGCACGGCCCGATGGCAGGCACCGAGACCTTCCTCAAGGACCCGGACACCCAGGAGTCCCTGCGGGCCACTCTGTTCGAGCCCGAGTCGGTACGGACCCTCGGCCTGCCCACGGCGCGGGTGCTGGTGCCCGGCAGGGCCCGCGGTATCACCTACGGCGGCTGCGTGAGCCTGCTCGCCGCCGACATCGGCACCCCGTACGCCCGGACTTCCGCCCGGGGCGGGCTTCTGGTGATCGAGGACACCACCGAGGACCCGTACAACATCGACCGCATCCTCACCCAACTGCTGAGGGCCGGGGCACTCGACGGGACAGCCGGGGTGGCCTGCGGTTCCTGGGCGGGCTGCGGCCCGTACGAGAACGTGCGGGCGGTCCTCGCCGACCGGCTCGGCCCACTGGGCGTACCCGTCATCGAGGAGCTGGGCTTCGGGCACGGACCGACGGCGCTCACGATTCCGCTCGGCGTGCCCGCCGTGCTGGACGCGCCGGCCGGCGGCGGCCCCGCCACGCTCACCGTCGAGGTGCCCGCACTGGTCTGAACGGCCCTGAAATGCGGAGAAGTCGAGCATCCTTCAGCAAGCACCCGCCCCAAGCGTTGACATCGCTATGACGCGAGTGTCACAGGCTCGAATTCGTGATCGCGGCGAGCGACAGTGCCTACTCGGGCAACCTCGGCATCAAGCCGGTCACGGTCGGCAGTGCCCCTGAGGACACCGGTGTGCTGGAGCTTGCGGTGGTCGGCGGCCGGGTGGAGCGAGGCGTCCGAGGCGGGTTCCGGCCGGGCTTGTCCGCCCCTGGCCGGCCCGGCTCTAAGCTGGCCGGATGTCTGAAATCGACTATCTGGCCGAGGGGCGCCGTGTGGCGATCCGCGCCTACACCTCGGCGGATGCCGAAGAGTTCACCACCCGTGCGAGGGAGAGCCGGGGCGTACACAGCCCCTGGCTCTTCCCGCCCGAGGACCCCCGCATGTACGCCACCTACGCGGGACGGCTGATCGACGATCCGACAAAGGCGGGCTTCCTGGTCTGCGAACGCGAACGTGAACGGGAATCCGGCGAGAGCGGGGCAGGCGGCGGGATCGCGGGGTTCATCAACATCAACAACATCGTCCGCGGCGGGTTCCGCTGCGGCGCGCTCGGATACGGGGCCTTCGCCCACGCGGTGGGACGCGGTCTGATGAGTGAAGGGCTGGCACTGGTCCTGCGGTACGCCTTCGGGCCGCTCGACCTGCACCGGCTCGAAGCCAATATCCAGCCCGGCAACGAGGGTTCGCTCGCCCTCGTCCGGCGGGCCGGATTCCGTCTCGAAGGGTTCTCGCCGGACTTCCTCTTCGTCGATGGAGCTTGGCGCGACCACGAGCGGTGGGCGATCACGTCCGAGATGCTGAGCTAAGGGCTTGCAGGAAGCAACACCTTGATTCCCTGCTATCCCTTGGTACGGCGTCGAGGATCCGGGCCGGGCCCCAGCCGTGCCCCCGACCGACGGACCGCCCGGGGAGACACCGCAGGTCACCGACGCGAACAAGGTCGTGACCAGCCTATCGAGCAGCTCAACCGGAGCAGTCGGTCGGGTTGGTCGGACGGAGTGGTCGGCCGGGCCGGTCACCCGGACCGGTTCAGCCGGCGCGGTTCAGCAGTGGCCGGGCCTGGCGTACACGGTGATGCGCGCCTGCGTGACGTTTCGGCTCGCGCACTCCTCGAAGTGCGCGTCGAGGGTGGAGCGTTTGGCCGCCTCGCGCGCGTCGGCGTCCAGCGGCTGGCCTTCCAGGTCGCGTACGGCGACGACACGTGCGCTCGTCAGGATGCGCTCCCGGATCCTGACGGGGGGCAGCTCAGTGCCGAACAGTGTGTCGGACGCGACCGGGGTCCGTTCCAGAGCGAGGTCGGACAGGCCCCGGAATGCGTCGGGCCGCGCCAACGTCCATACGCGTCTGCGTGAAGGCATGAACAGCAGCCCGTCCCCAGGCTCGCCGATGTTCTCGACTGCCCGGGCGATCGCGGCGGCGTCGTTCTTGCGGCTCCCCGGCTTCCGCAGAGCGGTGCTCACGGGTACGAGGGCGGCGAGCACCGCCGCCAGTGCCACACCACATGTCACACGCTGCAATGTTCCGGCATCGCCTGCCGAGAGCCGGAGCCGGTCGAGCATCGAGCCGGTCAGGAGGGCGAAGCCAATGGCGGAGGCCAGAACATAGCGGTCCACGTACAGGGGATGCAGAGGGCTCGTCAGCATAAGCAGCGTGGTGGGCAGGAGCAGCAGCGGGAGCGCGAGGGAGGGCAGCGTGACCGGTCCACGCGCACGGCTGGGAACGCGGGCGAAGGCGACACCCAACAGGGCCGTCACGACGAAGCCCAGCACTTCCCCGATGTCCGGCGCGCCGATCCAGTCCACCTGCGCGGACTGCGTGGTACTGAAGGCGGCGAGCGGGAGGAGCCCGGCCAGCACACCACCCGCAGCGACGCTCCACGCACGCTTCACAGGCCTTGCCGGCTGCGCCCGGAGGACGGTCACACCATGCGCCAGGAGCATCAGTACGGAGAGCTCATGGAGCAGACAGGCCGTAAGCATTACCGCGCCGTACGCCACCCAGCCCCGTCTTCCCGGCCGGGAGAGGCTGCCGACCAGGAGGCAACTCGCCCACGTGATCAGCACACAGACCAGGGCGTAGGACCGGCCCTCCTGCGCATACCGCTGTACCGGCGGGAGCAGCGGGAAGACGAGGCCCGCCAGCAGCCCGGTCCACGTCCCTCCGAGCCGTTGTCCGAGCCGGACGATGCAGACCGCCGCCGCCGCGACCGCCAGTACCGAGGGCAGCCGCAGTGCCACGAGACCGCCGTCCCAGAGGCCGAACACCCCCCGCATGAACAGGTAATACAAGCCGTGCACGACGTCGACGTGGCCCAGGGTCTGCCAGATCTGCGGCGCATTCCGATGTGCCATGTCATAGGTGACCGCCTCGTCTCCCCACAGGGTGTCCTGGCGACGGATTCCCCAGACCCCGATGAGCAGGGCCAGCAGCCCGGGGGTCCACGGGACCGCCCGGCGAAGGGCGCTCCGGGCAGGGTGCGGGAGAAGTGCCGTTCGCGAATCGGCGGCGGGCGCGGTGCGCTGGATGAGAGAGATGACGTGCTCCGTCCGAAGAGAGGTCTCTCGCTCAGTCGATCGTCCGTCGTATTGATGGGCAGCCCCCGCAGGCGATGCCAATCAATTTTATTTGCGCTGCTCAGCGCCGTTGCGCAGACAACTCGACGGCGCATAGCGTGATCGCCGGTTCGGTAACTCAACGCTGGGGGCACGGGGTGGGACGTCCGGAGAAACCGGTGGATCCTGCCGCCGGTGCGGTGCAGATGTTCGCCCACGAACTTCGCAAACTCCGCCGCCGGGCGGGCAGCCCCCCTTACCGTGCGATGGCCCGGAACGCGCCCTTCTCCGCACCCACACTCTCCGCCGCCGCGGCAGGCGAGCGCCTGCCGTCGCTGCCCGTCGCCCTCGCCTATGTGGCGGCCTGCGGCGGCGAGGCGGCGCAATGGGAAGAGCGCTGGCGCGCAGCCGCCTCCTCGGAGTTGGCAGCAGCCGAGGAACAGGGGACGGCGGGCGCGCCCTACCCGGGGCTCGCCCGGTTCGAGCCCGGAGACCCGCTGTACGGTCGGGACGAGCTGACCGACGACGTACGGGAGCTGACCCGGCGGCACCGGTTCGCCGCCGTGGTCGGCGCATCGGGCAGCGGCAAGTCGTCCCTGCTGCGGGCCGGTCTCATCCCGGCCCTGCGCACCGACTCCGGCACCCCGCTGGCCGCGATCCGCGTCTTCACACCGGGGGAGCACCCGTCCCGCACCCACCGCGAGCTGCTCACCCCCTCGACGGAGCCGGACGCCGAGGGCGACACGATGATCGTGGTCGATCAGTTCGAGGAGGTCTTCGCGCTCTGCCAGGATCCGGCCGAGCGCGCCGAGTTCATCGATCTGCTGCTCGTCGCACGCGATCCCGCATCCCGGCTGCGGGTCCTCGTCGCCGTACGCGCGGACTTCTTCGGCCGGTGCGCCGAGCACCACGCCCTCGCCCGCGCCCTGCGCGACGCCACCGTCCTGGTGGGCCCGATGGCTCCGGCGCAGCTGCGCGAAGCGATCGTCGGCCCGGCCTCCGCGGAACGGCTGGTGGTCGAACGGGCCCTGACCGCCCGGCTCGTGGCCGAGGTCGCGCATGAGCCGGGCGGCCTGCCACTGATGTCCCACGCCCTGCTGGAGGTGTGGCGGCGACGACGGGGCCGGACGCTCACACTGGCCGCATACGAGGCGATCGGCGGAATCCAGGGAGCCGTCGCGCACACAGCCGAAGAGGTCACCTCCGGCTTCACACCGCAGCAGGCACGGACGGCCCGATCGCTGCTGCTGCGACTGATCTCACCCGGTGACGGCACCCAGGACACCAGGCGCCCCACCCCCAGGGACGAGCTGGGAACGTCCCCGGGCGCCGCACTGGTCCTGGAACAGCTCGTACGTGCGCGCCTGCTCACTGCCGACGCCACCACCGTCGACCTCGCCCACGAGGCACTGATCCTCGGCTGGCCCCGGCTGCGCGGCTGGATCGAGGAGGACCGCGAGCGGCTGCGCCTGCACCGCCGGCTCACGGACGCCGCCCGCACCTGGCAGGGACTGGACCGGGACGAAGGCGCACTGTTCCGCGGAGCACAGCTGTCCGCCGCCGGGGAGGCCTTCGGGGAGCGCGCGGAACTCACCGACCTGGAGGACGCGTTCCTCACCGCCTCCATCGAGGCCCGCGACCGTTCCCGGCGCAGCGAGAGACGCACGACCCGGCGGCTGCGAAGCCTCACCGTCGCCCTGTCACTCCTGCTGTGCCTGGCCGTTGTCGCGGGCCTCCTCGCCTGGCAGCAGAGCCGCGCCAGCGCCCGTCGGGCCACCGAGGCCGAAGCGCTGAGAATCGCCGCCGTCGCGGACACCTTGCGCCACTCCGACCCGCGTACCGCCCTGCGGCTCAGCGTGGCCGCATGGCGGATCGCCGACCTGCCCCGGACCCGGGAGGCGCTGTTCGGCGCGGCTGCCCAGCGGGAACTGGACGTGTTCGCCTCTCCTACGACGGACTTCTTGCCGAATGAGGACAACAGTGTCTGGCGCCGCACCAGCCAGAACGGCCGCACTCTGACCGTGGTGAGCCCCGACCGAACCCGGCGCTGGGACGTGGCCTCGCACCGCGAACTCCCGTCGTACCCGGGTCTGGGGAAGCATGCGAATCACATCGTGGATGTGAGTCCGGACACCCGGAGCGTCGTTTTCCGTACCCCCACCGGTCTCCGCGTATGGGATCTGGCTGCGGGCGGTCCGACCGGCCCGGTCTTCGGACCGCCCGAGGGTTCCACCGGGTGGAACTTCGAAGGCGCCTTCACTCCGGGTGGCCGGACCTTCGCCGTTCAGGAGAACCATCGCGTCATCAAGCTGTGGAATCTCCGCGACGGCCGGTTGCTGTCACAGATCCCGCTCCACGGTTCGGAAGCCCGCGGCCTTGTCGTCAGCCCGGACGACAAGCTGCTCGCGTTCTGCCCGGACACCGGCCCGCTCCAGGTGTGGGACACCCGACGAGGCAGCCGATTGCGCACACCAGGGGCCGCGCCTACGCACGTGTGCGACATGGACGGGTTCACCTTTACCCCGGACGGCCGGAGGCTGGCATTCCGGTCCGGCACCGGAGTCCGCATGTGGGACGTACGCACCGGACATGAGCGGCCCCGCATCCCCGTCCCCGATCCGTTCGAGTTCGTGTTCAGTCGGGACGGCGCCTACGTGGCGACGCTCAGCGCCACTCAGGCGCTGCTCTGGCGTACGGCGGATCCGTCCGCGCCGGTGCTCCGCCAGCCGCTGTCCGGAGCGGGCTTCGGCGGGCTCACCCTGGACATCGCTGGCCGGGTTCTGCGCTACGAGGAGGGGACGACCCCGGCGATCGCGGTCCGGTCCATATCCCTCGATGGAGTGCTCTCGCCCGGCCGGCAGCAGGTGCCCCTCAGGAGGGCCAGGTTCAGCCCGGACGGCAGGACCCTCGCCACGGCAACCACCCTGCCCACCCCGCATGGCAAGAAATACGAAGTACGGCTGCGTGACGCCGTCACCGGTCGGCAGGACGCCGTGTTCACCGGACCGTCCTGCGAGGGCTGCGAGCGCCTGATGGCATTCAGCCCCGACGGCCGCACCTTCGCCCATCAGTCCGGTCCCACGACCATCTCCGTTCACCCTCATGGACCCCGGCTGCACGTGGGCGACCTGGTCGGCATCTCACTCGACGACCGGTCGGTGACCGTCTCCCGTTCCTCCGCCGCGGGCGAGACCATCGAGGTCGGGAAACTGAAGGGTGACCCCGCCTGGTCCACCGTGTACCGCAAGCGTGACGGCTCCGTGGTGGCGACGGCCCCGGACGGCAGGTTCCTCACGGAGCAGGGCCAGTCGGTGGAACCGGAGTCGGGCCGGGCGAGGCGCGTTCTGCGGGGCGAGAGTGTTGTCGCAACCGCCGCTTACAGCCCCGACGGCCAATACCTGGCCATGGCGGACTTCTTCGGGCGCGTCACCTTGTGGGACGGGGCGGGGCGCCGCCGCCTCGCGGTACTGGCCCCCGGCGCCGACGGGGGGCTTCCGCAGCCCGCCCTCGCGTTCTCCGCCGACAGCCGCTCCGTCGCCGTCGGTTCGCCCGACGGTTTTGTGCGTATGTGGAACACCGAGGACCCCAGCTCCCAGGGGGCACCGCTGCCCGCCGCGGACGGGCCGGTGCTGGCGCTGGCCTACGCCGCGGATGACAGCCGGATTCGCGTCACCACCCCGTACACCGCCCTGCGCACCTACCCGCTCGCTCCGTCCCGGGCGGCCGCCGACGTCTGCTCACGCTCCCTGGGCGGTCTCTCGAAGGACGAATGGCAGGTGCATCTCCCCGATGTGGGGTATCGGAGCACTTGCTGACCGCCGGGTGCACCCCACTGGCCCACCCCTGATTGGGCAAGTCTTTGCCCGTGGTCGATTCGGGCTCCCTCCCCGGCCCGCGGGCCCTTCCCGCAGGAGTTGCGCAGCGCGGCGCCCCGTACTGGAAGGGGAAAGCGGCGGCCGAAAGTATGAGGGGCCGGCCTCCGTCGATGTAACGACCGTGTTGACCGTACGCAATCGCGGACAGAGGCTCGTTACATAGCTGCTCAATACAACTGGTTCTGCCGGGCCTTCGCCTTCGGCACGCCGCCCGGGGGACGGCACCGTGCGTACGACCGCTTTCCCGGCCGGGACCGAATAGGGAGGACGCGTATGTGTGGCATCACCGGCTGGGTCTCCTTCGACAGTGATCTGCGGGCAGCCGAGGACGTCGCGACGCTGGACGCGATGACGGAGACCATGTCCTGCCGGGGCCCCGACGACCGGGGGACCTGGATCGCCGGTCACGTGGGGCTCGGACACCGGCGGCTCGCGATCATCGACCTGCCAGGTGGACGCCAGCCCATGACCGTCGGCACACCCGAGGGGGAAGTCGCCCTCGTCTACTCCGGTGAGGCGTACAACTTCACCGAACTCCGTACCGAACTGGCCGCCCGCGGGCACCGCTTCATCACCGACTCGGACACCGAGGTCGTGCTGCACGGCTATCTGGAGTGGGGCGAGTCCGTCGCCGAACGGCTCAACGGTATGTACGCCTTCGCCCTCTGGGACAGCCGCCAAGACAAGCTCGTCATGATCCGCGACCGGATGGGCGTCAAGCCCTTCTACTACTGGCCGACGCCCGACGGAGTGCTCTTCGGCTCGGAACCCAAGGCCATCCTCGCCAATCCGGTGGCCCGGCCCCGGGTGACTCTCGGCGGGCTCCGGGAGCTCTTCACCCTCGTCAAGAACCCCGGCCACGCCGTATGGGACGGCATGTACGAGGTGGAGCCCGGCGCGGTCGTCACCGTGGACCGCGGCGGCCTGCGCCGGCACGTCTACTGGCAGCTCAAGACCCGTCCGCACCCGGACGACCGGGACACCTCGATCGCCAACGTACGGTCACTGCTCGACGACATCGTGCGCCGACAGCTGGTCTCCGACGTACCCCGCTGCGTCCTGCTCTCCGGCGGCCTCGACTCATCCGCGGTCACTCTGCTCGCCGCCCGGCAGCTCGCCAAGAGCGGCGAGAAGGTCCGCACCTTCGCCGTCGACTTCGTCGGACGCACCGAGAACTTCGTCGCCGACGAACTGCGCACCACCCCCGACACCCCGTTCGTGCACGACGTGGCCGAGCAGGCGGGCACCCTCCACCGCGACATCGTGCTCGACCCGAACACCCTCGCGGACCCCGACGTACGCGCCCGGATGATCCGGGCCCGGGACATCCCCATGGGCCTCGGCGACATGGACGCCTCGCTCTATCTGCTCTTCCAGGCCATCCGCGAACACTCGACCGTCGCGCTGTCCGGCGAGTCGGCCGACGAGGTCTTCGGCGGCTACCTCCAGTTCTTCGACGAGGAGGCCCGCAGCGCCGACACCTTCCCCTGGCTGGTGCGGTTCACCGAGCACTTCGGCGAGGACGCGGGCATGCTCCGCGACGACGTGAACCAGGCCCTCGGCCTGGAGACGTACATCCGCGACAGCTACGACTCCGCCGTCGCCGGCATCGAACGGCTCACCGGCGAGAGCGACTTCGAGTACCGCATGCGCAGGATCTGCCACCTCCACCTGACCCGGTTCGTCCGCATCCTGCTCGACCGCAAGGACCGCGCCAGCATGGCCGTCGGCCTGGAGGTCCGGGTGCCGTTCTGCGACCACCGGCTCGTCGAGTACGTCTACAACACCCCCTGGGCCCTGAAGTCCTTCGACGGCAGGGAGAAGAGCCTGCTGCGCGAGGCGACCGCGGATCTGCTTCCCCGGTCCGTGTACGAGCGGACCAAGACCCCCTATCCGTCGACGCAGGACCCGAAGTACGCCGTCGCCCTCCAGGAGCACGCCCGTGATCTGCTCGCCCGCCCGGACCACCGGGTCTTCGAACTCATCGACCGAGCCCGGCTGCAACGGGTCGTTGACCACGACGCACCCCGGATCACCTCGGCGTCCCGCCGCGGCCTGGAGCGCACCCTGGACCTCGCGACGTGGCTGGACATGTACGGGCCGGAGGTGGACCTCAGCTGAGCGGGCTGCCGTCGGCGCGGCGCGCCCGGAGCCGATGCGGGCAGATCTCAGACCGGGGCCCTCGGCCGGCACCTGAATGATGCTGATCCCCTTGCTGGGCACGCCGCGTGGGTTCGACGCATCGGGTCGCCCAGCAGCGGCCGGACACCATGTGTGGCCCGCCCATGTCACCGTCGCAGGGTGGACACGCACGCCGGGGCGCCTGCGGTGCAGGCGCCCCGGCATCGGTCAGCGGCGGATCTGGTAGGCGCGGGTCACCGTCTGCTCGATGGTGTTGCCATCGGCATCGGTGGCCTGCACGCGCAGCGACACGAAGCCCGCGTTCGCGGGGTTGCCGATCGTGCCGTCGAGGCCGCCGTCGAGGCGGACCTGCCGCCAGTTGGTGCCGTCGTCGTACGAGGCCCACAGCTTCGCCCCGGCGAGCTTCAGACCGTTCAGGCCCTTCGGGTAGCGCACGCCCAGTCCGATGCGGGTGGTGGAGTGCGGCCGGGCGCTGTTGGCCTGGTCGACGTCGAGTCGGTAGTCGACCGACAGGACGGGGAGCAGGGTCAGTCCTTCCTTCCGCTCGGAGTGGAAGCGCCAGTCGGTGCGCACCTCGGTGGAGGTCGTCCAGCCGGGGGTGTCCCGCTTCACGTCGGTGACCACGCGGTATTCGGCGCGCTGTGCCGTCATCGGGAAGGCGACGGGCGCCGAAGGGACGCTGCCGAGGAGCTGGCCGTCCCGGTAGACGGTGGACAGCGCCTTGTCGCTGCCGGCTTCGACGGAGAAGGCCTGGTCCGGCGCGGTGTCGAGCAGACCGCCCGACGCCACCGCACCGACATCTCCCTGCCGGACGGCCGAGTTGGACTGTGCGTCCGGCAGCGCGGTGCGGACCACGGCCTTGTTCCAGTCGCGGTGCACGCGCTGTCCGGCTTTGAGCGTCGAGGTGTTCGTCACCTTCCAGGAGCCGCCCGCCGTCCACACGGGACCTGTCTTCACCGCTTCCCAGGTGGGCACGTCCGCGGAGACGTACTCGGTCCGGGAGCGCGGCAGGACCACCCGGTCGAAGCCGAAGTTCGCCGTCGGCTGCATCGGCGAGCGCATCAGCCGGGCGTATCCGCCTTCGGTGGCCGGCGTCGAGGCGTGGAACGAGGAGTCCACGGTGGCCAGTTCCTTGTCGCGTACCCGGTAGCGCTGGTCGGCGGGGATGCCGCCCTTGCGGTACTTCAGCAGCTCGTAGGAGTACGGGCTCACCGCCGTACCGGAGATCCTGATCTTGGCGCTGCCCAGGGCCGCCAGCTCCTCGCCCTGGGTGCCGGAGAGGGTCATCGCCGGGATCTTGGTGGCCGTCGAGCCCCAGTTGCCTGCGAGCCAGTTCTCGGGGATGTCGTTGTAGATGAGGATGGCGAGCGCACCGGCGCTCGCGGCGTCGTCGACCTGCTCTCTCACCGTGCGCTCGGCACTCCGCTTCACCAGGGCGAGCTTGCCCCGGACGTCCTCGCCGGCCTTCGCCACGCGCAGGACGCGGGTGCCGTCGATCCGTGCGGAGCCCGTCCAGCCCTCGAAGTAGGCCGCGTCCAAGGCCCGGTTGCCGTGCCCGACGAGGCGGGCGTCGAGTGCGGGTGCGCCGAGCGACCAGCCGGCGCGCGATTCGAAGTGCTCGTTCGCGGTCTGCGACGGGACGGAGTACACGGCCGTCTCGCCGTCCAGCCACACCTCGCGGTCGTAGATCACGCCGCTGTCCACGGCCTGGAAGTTCAGACCGACGCGGGCGCGGTTGGTCTCCGTCGGCCGGGAGGTGGTCATGGTGACCGGGCCGGCCTTGGCACCGTCCAGGGTGAAGGTCCGATCGGAGTCGATCATCGTGCCCGGCTGGGCGGCGTAGGTGTACTCCTCCAGCCGGCTCCAGTCGGAGTTGTAGTGGGAGATCTCCGAGATGAAAGCGTGCTCGCCGCGCGGTACCCGCACCACGACGGTCCCGTCCGCTGCGACCGGGTATGTCTCGGGCAGTCCGTAGCGGCCCAGCTGCCAGGCGGTGACCGCGGCGATGCCGCTCGTCGGCTTGCCGTCGCGGTCGAGCACCTTCAGCGTGACGTCGAAGCGCTGTACGTCCCGGCCGAAGCCGACCGCCGTCACTGCCGCCGTCCGCCCGTCGGCGGAGACCGCGGTGACGTGCGCGCCGTGGGATCCGGTCGTCACGCCGACGGTGTTGAGGGTGAGGTCGACCTCGGCGGTGCCGTGCGCCGGCACGGTCACCGAGTCGGCTCCCAGGCTGAGCACTCCGGCCGGCAGTTCCTCGCCCGCGTTCTCGACCTTCAGGGCGAGGGTGACCGGCTGGTCGCCGTCGTTGACGTACTCGATCTTCTTCCCGACCGGGGCGGTGGCGTCCCAGTCCCGCAGTCCGAAGTCGGCCGTGCCGCTGGCCGATACGGGCTGCCGGAGTGCGCGTGCCACGTCCACGCGGCCGGCGCCCTGGGCGTAGACGGAGGTGGCGGCGGTGGTCCTGGCCGTACTGATCAGCCGGCTCTTCAAACGGGCCGGTGTCCAGTCGGGGTGGCGCTGCGCGAGGATCGCGGCGGCGCCGGCCACGTGCGGCGTGGCCATGGAGGTGCCACTCGCGGTGGTGTACGAGCCGTCCACCGGTGTGCCCATCGTCGTGCCGGCGGCGCGGGCGGCGGCGATCCGCGAGCCCGGCGCGGTGATCTCCGGCTTGAGCCCGCCGTTACCGCCTCGTGGGCCCCGGCTGGAGAAGTCGGTGACCGCGTCGGTGGAGTCCACGGCGCCGACCGTCAGGGCCGCGTCGGCGGCTCCGGGTGAGCCGACGGATTTAGCCGCGGGGCCGCTGTTGCCCGCCGCGATGGTGAACAGCACGCCGGTCTGCGCCGTCAGTTCGTTGACCGCCATCGACATGGGGTCGGTGCCGTCGGCGCCTTCCCCGCCGCCCAGGCTCATGGAGATGACCTTCGCCCCCGAGTGCGCGGCCCAGTCCATCCCATCGATGATCGAGGATTCCGAGCCGCTGCCGCCGTCGTCGAGCACCTTGCCCACGATCAGTCCGGCGCCCGGTGCCACGCCCCGGTACTTCCCGCCGGAGGCGGCTCCGCTTCCCAGGATGGTGGAGGCGACGTGGGTGCCGTGGCCGTGGCCGTCGCGCGCCGTCTCGCCGGGGACGAAGCTGCGGCTTTCCACGATGCGGTCGGCGAGGTCGGGGTGGGTGGCGTCGACACCGGTGTCCAGCACCGCGACCTTCACGCCGGTGCCGTCGAAACCGTCCTTCCACGCCTCCGGGGCGCCGATCTGCGGGACGCTCCTGTCGAGGAGCGCCTTGACCCGCCCATCCAGCCAGAGGCGCTGGACGCCGCCCGACAGGCGGGCCTTGGGGGTACCTGCGCGGGCGCTGTCGTCGTCGACGGCCTCCCAGAACGCGGCGCCCTTGCGCTTGTCGGCGCTGACGGCGGCTCCGCGTACGCCGGGGAGTTTCCGAGTGATGCGGGCTCCGCCGGGTGCGGTGTCCTTGGCGCCGGACGCGTAGCGCACGATCAACGGGGTCGACGCGTGGTGGGCATCGTCGTACCCCTGGGCGATGAGCTGAGTGACGTTGAACAGCCGGCCGTCCACCTGGCCGTTGTGCACCAGCGCTTCGACGTCGCGCGGGATCACGTACACATCGGTGCCGACGGTGTACGTCCGCAGCTCGGCCGCACTGCGGTGGAACGGGGTGATGTTGACGGCGAGGGTCTTGCCCGCCCTCGTGGCCACCGTCACCTGGTCTCCGGTGACGAGGGTGACCTTCGCGGTGCGGACTTCCGTTTGGGACGGGGTGGTTACCGCGTCCTCCCCGGTCTTCGGTGCGGGGGTGGCACCGTACACCAGGCCGCCGCCGGCCAGGGTGGTGGCCATGGTGGTCGCCAAGGTGAAGCTGAGCAGTGCGGCTCTTCGCCTGAAACGCATGCTGAACGCTCTCCTTCCGCCGGCAGGGAGGGTTCCACGACCGGCGGGTCAAGCCTCGGCAGGAAGGGGTACCGACGCTACGGCCGCGCCTGACGAAGAAGTGACATGTCCGCTCGCCGCCACTTTGCGCGTATCGAAGTCGGAGGGTCGTCGTGCGTGATAAAGCGGCCATCGTCCAGGTGTGCGGGTGTGGTTAGATCACGCTGTGTCCGGTGGGTGGTACATCGGTTGGGGTGGGTGGGGGTGTCGTGAGAGGCGGACACATGCTGGAGGCCGCGGGGATCGGGGCGGGGGAGGAGCGGGTGTACCGCTTCCTCGTCGGGGTGCGTGAGGCTGATGCCGTGGTGATCGCGCAGCAGCTGGGGCTCGAAGTGGCGCAGGCACACAGGCTGTTGGCCTCGCTCCACGACAAGGGGCTGGTGGGGCGGGTGGCTGTTTCGCCGGCGGGGGGCGCGGTGCGCTATGTACCGGTGGCGCCCGATGCGGCGCTGCGTCCGCTGCTGTTGCGTGGGCATGAGGCGCTGGAGGCGGCGCGGCGGGGGGTGGAGCAGCTCACCGAGGAGTACTGGGCCGGGGGGCGGCGGCATGACGCGGGGCAGCTTGTCGAGGTGATCACGGGGGCGAGTGTGATCCGGCAGCGGCTGCGTCATATGGCGTACGGGGCCAGTGAGATGCGGTGGCTCTGCAAGGCCGGCCATGTGGCCATGCCTGCGGCGGAGAACGTCGAGGAGTGGGAGCTGCTCGCCCGTGGGGTGCGGTACCAGGCCATCTACGAGCGCGCTCTGCTGGAGGAGCCCGGCATGGTCGACAACGTTGCCCGGAGCATCCGCGCGGGTGAGCAGGCGCGGGCTACCGGGACGCTGCCGGTGCGGATGGTGATCGCGGACGGTTCGATCGCCATCTGCCCGCTGATGCACGGCGGTTCGGGCGGTTCGCTGGGTGAGCCGACGGCGGCGGTGGTGCGCGGCAGCAGCCTGCTCGACGCGCTGATCGCACTGTTCGAGAGCCAGTGGGCGGCGGCGTCGCCGCTGCACGTCACGGACTCCGGCGAGCTGGCCGACTTCGGCGGCAGTCCGCGGCCCGGTGCGAACGTCGCCGACGACGAGCGGTATCTGCTGTCCCTGGTCGTCGCCGGGGTCGCGGACAAGGCGATCGCCTCGCAGCTACGGGTCAGTCAGCGCACGGTGCAGCGCCGGATCCAGGTGCTGATGCAGCGCGCCGGCGCCGCGACGCGGACGCAGTTGGTGTGGCAGGCGGCGCGGCGGGGGTGGCTGTCGTGAGAGGGGCGGCTGGGAACGTGACCCTGCGTGTACGGCCTGACGGGAGTGGCCGTGTCCTGACGGGCCGCTGTCCTTGATCGCGCGCGGCGCCGCGCGGAGGGTTCTATCGGTCGCGGATGTCGGGCAGGGGTCTGGCGGAGGCGAACGCGCGGGCCCGTAGCAGGGACAGGGCCAGGGCGGGGGTGATGTGGTGGCGTTGCGCGAGGACTCCGGCGGCGCGGTGGGCCGGATTTCCTCGCCTGGAACGGCCAGCCGTTCACCGAGCACAGCGAACCGACGGTGCCCGGGGAGGGCGACTCCGAGGTGCTGAGGCCGGCGCCGGTGCCGGGCCCGGCGACGGTGTGGTCGGTCGGCCGTGCCGACGGTCCCGAGGACACCTTCGCCCCATGCATCCTGCGATTCGACTCAGTGGTTCGGCTCCGGTGAGCAGCTCTCCCCGCAGCGGGCCGCGCGCGAGACGTGTGCGCGGCCCGGCTCCCCGCCCCTCCTGGTGTGCTCATGCGGGGAGCAGCTCCGTTGTCAGGAGCGACAGGAGTTCTGCTGGTGCGTCGATGAAGCGGTAGTGGCCTCCCTCCAGCAGTTCGAAGCTCGTGTCGCCGCAGGCCGACCAGCCAGTCATGAGGGAGGGCGCAATGCCGGTGTCCTCGGTCCAGCCGATCGCGGTGATGCGCGACGGCAGCCTGACCGGTTCGGGCACGTGGTAGCGCGTGTTCATGTCGACGTCCTTGCGCAGTACGCCCAGGTACAGGGCCAGCAGGCTCGGTTGCAGGGTGCCGCCCAGTTCCGCGACCAGTTCGTGCAGTTCGGTGGCGAGTTCCTCGTCGGTCATGTCCAGGAAGCGGCCGTACGGGCCGTCCTGTGGGGCCACCTCGGACGAGACGAAGAGCCGGGTCGGGGCGGGGTGGCCCCGTTGGGCGAGGCGTACCGCCGTTTCGTACGCCGCCAGAGCGGAGCCGCAATGGCCGAACAGTGCGTAGGGGCGGTCCAGGTAGGGGAGCAGGGCCTCGGCCAGGTCGTCTGCCATTGACTCGTACGTGGCATAGGCCGGTTCGCGCATGCGGTTCTCCCGGCCGGGCAACTGCACCGGGCAGATCTCGACGCCGTCGATCATTGTCGGCCAGCGGCGGTACATGCTCGCGCCGCATCCCGAGTAGGGCAGGCAGAAGAGGCGCGCCGTGGCCGTGGGTGACGGTTCGCGCAGGAACCACTTCTTGCGGGGTGGGGTGGTGAGGGGTGCGGGTGTGTTCATCGCCGGGGGCTTTCTGTGCGGGGCAGCTGGCGGGGCCTTGCGGTGATCGGCAGGTGGACGTAACCCGCGATGATGTTCGAGCGCAGGCGGAGCGGGTCGCCGGCGAGTGCGAAGTCGGTAAACCTGGCCAGCAGTTCCGCGAAGAAGACCCGCAGGGTCACCCGGGCGATTGTGTGCCCGATGCAGTAGTGCGCGCCCACGCCGAACGCGATGTGCTTGTTGGGGGTGCGCCGGATGTCGAAGATGTCCGGGTCGGCGAATACCCTCTCGTCGCGGTTCGCCGAAGCCAGCCACACCACGACCGGGTCCCCCGCCGGGATCCGTACACCTCGAATCTCCACGTCGCGCGTGGTGTGGCGCATGAAGTGCTGGGTGGGCGAAGCCCAGCGCAGCGACTCCTCCACGCCGCTGGTCAGCAGCTCCGGGTGTGCGGCCCAGTCGTCGAAGACCGGCGTCCCGGCGAGCGCGACCATCGCCGCGTTCGGGGGCTGGGCCGTAGTGACGGTCGCGCCGAGCAGCAGGCTGTAGCAGTTGGACACGATCTCGCCGGGTGACAGCGGACGCCCGTCGAACTCCTTGGTCAGCAGCACGCTGATCAGGTCGTCGCCCGGCGAGTGCCGCCGCTGGGTGACGATGTCCTGGAAGTAGGCGAAGAGTTCGCGGTGGGCGGCCCTCAGGGTGGCCTGCGGCCCCGCGGCGAGCTGGAACTCGGGGTCGTCCGCCGCGATGCATGCGTGAGTGAGCCGGATCAGGCGCGGCCAGTCCTGTTCCGGCAGCGCCATCATCGCGCCGATCACCCCCATGGGCAGGGCGGCCATGGCGGTGGCGAAGTCGAACGTGCCGCCGTCCGCCAGGGGGTCGAGGAGGGCGACGACGGTGCGCCGGATCCGCTCCCGGTCGTTCTCCACGGTCTTGATGGACAGCGCCTGTTGTAGCGGGCCGCGCAGCCGGGCGTGGGCGGGAGGATCGGTCACCGCCATCTGCCGTCCGCCGGCCGGGTCGCCCTTGCCGAGGAGATTGAGCAGCGTGCCCTCTTCGGAGGTGAAGGTGTCGTGGTCGCGCAGGACACGGCAGGCCTCGGCGTGGCCGACGATCGACCAGTACCCGATGTCGCGGACCGGCTGCCAGCTCACCGGAGCGTGTTCGCGCAGCCGCCGCCAGGCCTCGTGCGCCCCGTCTCCCCGGTAGAGGTCGGGGTCGATCAGATCGACCTGCTGCGGCGCGGAGACCGGGCACTGCCTGCTGGAAGGGACCGTCGTCATCGGGGCTGTTCCTCCAGCTGCTCGACGAGTGCCGTGGCGAACTCGGCCACGGTGGGGGAGAAGAACAGGGTCTGCGCGGGAACGTCCACGCCGAACTCCCGTTGCACGGCGACCAGTAGCTCGGTGGCCAGCAGCGAGTGGCCGCCGAGGTCGAAGAAGTCGTCCTCGATCCCGATCGGCTCGACTCCCAGGAGCTCGCCCCACAGCTCGCTCAGCCGCAACTGCACCGTCGTGAGCGGTGCGACGAACTCATTGCCCACATTGCGGGGCACCCGGGTGGCAGTCGGCAGGGCCCGTCGGTCGACCTTGCCATTGCGGTTCAGGGGCAGCTCGGAGCGGATCAGGATCGCCCAGGGGACGAGGTACGTGGGCAGCTTCTCCCTTAGGTCCAGGCGCAGTTGGCGGCCGAGGCCGATCGCGTTGCCCGGATCCGGATCGGTCGGCACGACATAGGCGAGGAGCCTGGTGCCACCGGCCGGGTCGGCCTGCGGCAGCACGACCGCGTGCCGCACCCCGGCCATGTGCTCCAGTTCGACCTCGACGGCGCGCGGCTCGGCGCGATAGCCCTGCACCTTGACCTGCTCGTCCGCGCGCCCGACGAACTCCAGCGTGCCGTCCGGTGTCCAGCGCACCAGATCGCCGGTCCGGTACATCCTGGCCCCCGGCTCGGTCGCGAACGGGTCCGGGACGAACCGTTCGGCGGTCGCGGCGGGGCGGTGCAGATAGCAGCGCGAGAGTCCGGCGCCCGCCGCGTACAACTCGCCGCATTCGCCCATGGGCACCGGGCGGAGGCTGCCGTCCAGCACGGCGACCCTGGTGCCGCTGATCGGGTGGCCGATCGGCACACTCTGCCCGGCCGCGAGGGTGCTGCTGGTCCAGCAGGTGGTGTACGTGGTGTTCTCGGTCGGCCCGTAGCCGTTGGTGAAGACCAGCTGCGGGTACGCGGCCAGCAGCCGCCCCACATGGCTCGGCGATGCCACGTCGCCACCGGTGAGGACGTGGCGTACGCCGGCGAACGCGTCCAGCCGGGAGCCCGCCATCTGATGGAAGAGCCCGGTCGTCAGCAGGAGCACGGTCACGCCCTCGGTGCGGACCGTCTCCGCCACCTGCTCCAGCGTGATCGCGACCTGGGGGAAGACGACCAGGCGGCAGCCATTGGCCAGGGCGGCCCAGATCTCCAGCGTGGACGCGTCGAACGCGACCGGCGCGATGTGGAAGAAGACGTCCTCGGACCGGACCTCCATCCAGTCCGCGCCCCGCACGAGGCGGTCGACCGCCCGGTGCGGCACGGCGACGCCCTTGGGCTCTCCAGTGGAACCCGAGGTATAACTGACGTAGGCGAGCCGGTCCGGGTGGCCGGGGAGCGGCGGAACCGTCGGCCCGGTGGTGGGCCGCGGTGCTGCGGCGTCTTCCGACACCGTGGTGATTCCGTCGGGAACCCGGTCCCGGAGCGCATCGTCGACGATCACCATGGCGACGTCGGCATCCTTGAGCAGCGACTCCCTTCGGCCCGGCGGGTCGTCCGGTTCGAGTCCGAGGTACGCGCCGCCCGCGATGAGCACGGCGAGCAGAGCCACGATCAGTTCCGGGGACCGTGGCATCAGCACGCCGACCACGTCCTCCTGCGCCAGTCCGGCGGCCCGCAGCCGCTCGGCGAGGCCCTGGGCGCGGGTGATCAGTTGCTGATACGTGAGGGTCTGGCCGTCGCAGGTCACCGCAGGTGCGTGGGGGGCCCGCTCCGCCTGTTCGGCGACGAGCTCATGAAGGGGCCGTGCGGTGAACGGCGGCTCTCCACTGCCGATGAACCCGGGAACGTCGGTGGTGTCTGTGGTCGAGGCCGTCTTGGTCAACTGTTTTCCGCTTTCGTGTCCTGGAGTGTTGCCGTGGGGGCCAGACGGACCCATGTCGCCGTCGAGCGGGCCAGTTCGGTTCCGTCGCGGTTAAAGAGTGCGGTGGCGCAGGTGTGGACCCGGCCTTCGCCGGGGACGCCGCGTCCCACCGCGACCACGGCTTCGCCGACGCGGGGAAGCGCGGTGATCCGGGCCGACATCCGGCCGAGCACCAGCGGGCTGCGCAGCGGGTCGAGCGTCCATCCCCCCGGGCAGTCCAGTGCCGCCCAGACCAGCTCCTCGGCGACGGTGCCGGTCCCGTCGTCGGTGGTGGCGTCCGGCGTCCAGAGACAGGCGACGTGATCGTCCATGCCCGGCACCGGGCCCGGGGCCAGCCGCAGGCCGTCCGGATGTTCGGGACCGCACACGAAACAGGTGGGGAAGGGGTGGGCGCCGCCCTGCCCCTCGTACCGGAGCCCGGCCTGCTCCGCGAGTTCCGGGGCGATCGCTCCTGGAGTGTCGGCGCCGGCCGCCTGGGGCGAGGCGGTTGCGACGACAACGTCGTCGTGCCAGACGTGGACCCGCCGGCCGGCCCGGGTCAGCCGCAGGTCGGTGTCCAGCGGTGGAGGGAGGTGCAGCTGGACCACGAGGTCTCTCTCGGACTCCAGCATCCCTCTCGCGCGCTGCGCGACGAGACCGGAGACATAGCCGCCGTTGGCGCTGTTCGGCGGGCCGTTGTAGCGACGGCCGACAAGGATCGTCTTGGCACGGCTCGTTTCGGCACAGGTCGTTTCGGCACGGCTCGCGCGGTGCGGGGTGTCATCGAGTGCGTTCACCGGCTCAGACCGCCGGGACGAAGAAGAAGGTGTCCCGGGACGCGATGCGGCCCTGGCTCGCCATGCGGAAGAAGTCCGCGAACCGCAGCTCGACCTGATCGCCGTTGTGCAGTACACCGCTGAACAGACCGTGGACGGCGATCTCGTCGTCCGCCGTGACCACGGTGGACAGGGTGTGCACGCCTTTGCGGATCACCCGCTGCTCTCGGTAGAAGCGCTCCAACTCGGCGTGCCCGACCAGAGGTTGATAGCCGGGACGACGGTAGTGCGCGTCCGGGGTGAACAGGTCGACCAGTGCTGGTATGTCTCCGGCGTCGACGAGTTCGTAGTAGCGGCGTATTCGGGATACCCCGAGCGCGGCAGTCGTCTGGACCATTACGAGACACTCCCTGTGATCTCTGTCTGAGCGGTGGACCGCCGTGCGGGACCCGGCACCGCCAGGGCCTCGGGGGCGTCGGCGACCGATTCGGCCAGGCGGGCAGGTGTACGTGCGTCGAAGAGCGCGCCCAGCGTGAGTTCGCGGCCGAACCTCACCCGCACCCGGTTGATCAGCCGCGTCGCGAGAAGCGAGTTCCCGCCGAGCGCGAAGAAACTGTCGTGGACGTTCACCGCGGGCAGTCCGAGCACCTCGGCGAACAGTGCGCACATGTCCTGCTCCGCCGGGCTGCCGGGCGCCGGCCCGGACGGGACCGGAGCCGACTCCGGTACGGGCAGAGCGGATCGGTCGATCTTTCCCCGAGGCGTCAGGGGGAAGGCGTCCACGGCGACGATCGCCGCGGGCACCATGTAGTCGGGCAGCATCGCCCCGGCGTGCTCGCGCAGCGAATTCACATCGAGCCCCGGGGCCCCGGCCGGCACCACGTAGCCGATCAGCCGCTTCGCGCCCGACGCGTCGTCCCCGCTCGCGAGCACCGTCGCCTGGGCGACATCGGGATGCCCGGCGAGCACCGCCTCGATCTCGCCCAACTCGATCCTGAATCCCCGGAGTTTGACCTGCTCGTCGACCCGTCCGAGGAATTCGAGGTCGCCGTCGGCGTTCCAGCGCACCACATCGCCCGTGCCGTACATCCGGTCACCCGGCTCACCGAACGGGCACGGCACGAAGTGCCGGGCGGTCCACCCGGGCCGGTTCAGATACCCGCGTGCCATGCCTGCCCCGGCGACGTACAGCTCGCCGGCCACACCCGGCGGCACCGGCGACAGCGACTCGTCCAGTACGTACACCCGCCTGTTGTTCATGGGGCGGCCGATCGGTACGACATCGGGCACGGGCCGACCCGGGCGCAGCACCGTGCGCGTGGTGAACGTCGTGGCCTCGGTCGGTCCGTACCCGGCGACGACCACGGAGTCGGGGCACCGGTCGAGCACGCGCCGGACCGCTTCGGCCGGGACGACGTCGCCGCCGGTCCACACCTGACCGACACCCGCCAGGGCTTCGGGGGACTCGTCCGCGAGCACCCGGAACAGCCCGGCTGTCAGCCACAGTGCGCTGACCCGGCCTTCGACGATGAGGCGCCGGTACACCGCGAGGTCCAGGTCACCTGGCTGAGCCAGGACCACCTGGCCGCCGTTGAGCAGCGGCACCCACCACTCGTACGTCGACGCGTCGAAGGCGTGCGGGGAGTGCGCGAGCACCCGTGGCGGACTGTCGCCCTGCCAGCAGTGGTCCGAGGTCATGCCGAGGATGTTGCGGTGGCTGAGGGCCACGCCCTTCGGCGTGCCCGTGGAACCCGAGGTGTACAGCACGCACGCCAGATGATCCGGATGCAGCGGTACGCAAGGGTCGCCGGTCGGCTCGTCGGGGAGGTCGGCCGCGGCGGCGTCGACGACCAGGTCCGTCACACCGTCGGTGAGTTCATGGTCCTCGGTGGCCCGATGGGTGAGCAGCACCGTGGCACCGGTCTCGGCCATGACGTGACGCAGCCGGGTCGCGGGGGAACGCGTGTCCAGGGGGACGTAGGCGCCTCCGGCCTTGCTGATCGCCAGGACCGACACGACCACGTCGACCGAGCGTTCCATGAGTACGGCGACCTTGTGCTCGCTGCCCACCCCCGACGCGATGAGCCGGTGCGCCAGTCGATTGGAGCGTACGTCCAGCTCCTCGTACGACAGGGTGGTGTCACCGAGGACCACGGCCACCGCATCGGGTGTGCGGGCCACTCGCGCGGCGAAGGCTTCGGGCACCGTCATCGACGGGAACGGGCGCGCGGTGTCGTTCCACTCCACGACCGTCCGCTGCCGTTCCTCGGGGGTGAGGACGTCGTGGCTGCCGAGCGGCTGGTCGGGGGCAGCGGCGACGGCCTTCAGGAAGTGCAGAAACCGCCGCTGGTGCGCGCCGAGTTCGTCCTCGGAGTAGAGCGCCGGGTTCGCGTCGAGGTCGATGCGCGGCTCGGTGCCGTCGGACCGGTCGTAGACGGAGATGGACAGGTCCTCGACCGGCCCGTTGGAGAGGTTGTGCGCCGTGGCGCGGACGCCGGCGAACTCCAGGCGGTAGTAGAAGGACATGATGTTGGCGACGGGGCCGAACGTGACCTGCTGCGGCTCGTCGGGGCCCAGGTCTCTGCGGAGGTCCTCGCCCCGGTAGCGCTGGTGCTGCCGCAACGCGCCCACTTCATCGGCCACGTGACGGACGAGTGCGGACAGCCCCTGTTCGCAATGCACGTGGAGCCGCAGCGGTACCACGTTCGCCACCATTCCGGGGACGGCCAGCTCGGCGGACTCGGTGCGCCCCGTCACGGGCATGCTCAGCACGACGTGACGCTTGCCGGTGAGGCGGTGGAGGTACGCGGCGACCGTCGCGATCACCGCGGTGGGCCAGGTCGCACCGGAGCGCTGCGCGGCGCTGCGCAGCGCGGCCAGGGTGGGACCGGGGAGGCTGCTCGTACGACGGAGGAAGGTGCCCGATGCCGCGGCTGAGCGGCCCGCCAAACTGACCGGATCTGGTCGGTCGGCCAGCCGGTCCTTCCAGAACTCCCGGTCCCGTGCGCGTTGTCCGGAGTCGAGGTAGTCCGCGTCGTGGGAGAGGAGGGTGTCCAGGGGACCGAAGGCGGGGCCTCGGCGAGGGGTGCCCTCGACCAGCCCGGTGTACGTCTTGGCCATGCGCCGCGCGATGAGCGACATGCTGAAGCCGTCCACCACGATGTGGTGGACACGCTGGTACCACAGGAAGCGGTCCGGTGCGATCTTGAACAGGGCCTGGCAGAACAGCGGACCGCGGGTGAGGTCGACCGGGGTGGCCAGCTCCTCCCGCATCCACGCCTCGGCCGCCGCGTGCGCGTCGGGTTCCGAGCTGAGGTCGGCCAGGTGCATCGACCAGTCGAGGGAGGGCTCGACGACCTGCCGGGGGCCGTCCGCGCCCACGCTGAACCGCACGCGCAGCGAGTCGGTCTCGTCCACCACGCTCCGTACCGCACGCTCGAACAGGTCCATGTCGACCGGGCCGGGGATGTCGAGATACTCGCCCGTGTTGTACGCCGGGCTCCCCAAGTCCAGGTGGTGGGCGAACCAGATTCCCGACTGTGCTGACGTCAACGGCAGGTCGGCACGGGTGTGAGGAAGATCGGCACTCATGTCGCGGCTCTCCTGGAGGGGGCGAGGATCGACGAGAGGGTCTTGGCGAAGGAGGCGACGTGCGGCGCCGACAGCATGTCGAAGTGGTTGCCGGGCACGTCGAAGACGCTCAGCCCGCCGTCGGTGTGCTGCTGCCACAGTGCGGGAACCACCTTGGGGTTGCGCCGCGCCAGATGGCCGTCGGCGCTCACGAAGAGGTGGATCGGCGTACGCAGCCGCGCTGTCGAGCGGTAGCGCGGGACGGCGTCACCGTTCGCGGCGAAGACGCGCTCCATGCGGCGCAGGAGTTCGGACCGTCCATGTGCGGGGAGTCGATCCGGGCCGGAGCCGAGCCCGAACGGAGCCTTCTCGTTCCCGGCACGGTCGCCCCGCGGTGATCCCGGCGCCCCGATGTCGATGATCCCGAGGAACTCCGGTGCCTGGCCCTCGTTCTCCAGCAGCCGGGCCATCTCGAAGGCGACGAGCCCACCGAAGGACCACCCCGTCAGCAGATACGGGCCGTGCGGCGCCACGCTCCGCATCTCGCGGAGGTAGCGCTCCGCCTGCTCCTCGACGGTAGCGAGCGGCTGCTCGTCGGTGTCGTAGCCGACGGCCTCGATGCCGAAGACCGGCCGGTCCGCGTCGAGGAGTCGCGTCAGCGGGAGGTACCCGGACACGTCACCGCTCTGCGGATGCACCAGGAACAGCGGTGCCTGCCGTCCATCACCTTCCACCAGGGGAACCACGAGCTGCCGCAGTGCGGCCGGTGCGGCCGGCAGCTCCGCGCACAGGCCCTCGACGGTGGGGTGGCGGAACACCGTGTTGAGCGGTACGCGCACCCCCAGCTCCCGGCGAATCTCCTCCATGAGCTCGACCGCCCTGAGCGAATGCCCGCCCAGATCGAAGAAGTTGTCCCGCACGCCGACCGCCCAGGAGCCCAGCACGCGCTGCCAGATCCTGGTCATCCGGAGTTCCAGTACGTCCCGCGGGGGCAGCACCGGGGCACCGTGATCCCGGCGGGCGGGGGCGGGCAGGGCCCCGCGGTTCACCTTTCCGTTCGTGGTCAGCGGAACCCGGTCCAGCGCCGTCAAGGTCGCGGGGACCATGAACTCGGGGAGGGTCTCGCGCAGGGCGTGCCGGAGTGCGGCCAGATCTCCTTCGCCGTCCTGCCAGACCACGTAGCCCGCCAGCTCGGCATCGGTTCCGGTGCCGCGTACGGTGACCACGGCCCTGGCGACACCGGGCCGTGCGCACAACGCGGCCTCGATCTCCCCGAGTTCGATGCGGTACCCCCGCACCTTCACCTGCTCGTCGGTGCGGCCGAGGAAGACGAGGCTGCCGTCCGGCAGGTACCGGGCCAGGTCTCCGGTCCGGTACAGCCGTCCGCCACCGCCGTACGGATCGGGTACGAAGCGCTCGGCGGTCAGCCCCGGCCGGTTGGCGTATCCCCGGGTGACCCCGACGCCCCCGATGTGGATCTCGCCGGGAACACCGACCGGCACCGGGTTCCCCGCCCGGTCCAGCAGGTGGACCCGGAGGTTGCCGAGCGGGCGGCCGATCGGGACGGAGGCGCCGGGCCGGTCGAGGTCCCGCTCGGCGTCCACGCGGTGGGTGACGCAGCCGACGGACGCCTCGGTGGGGCCGTAGCCGTTCCACAGGGTCGACACCACGCCGAGCAGGCGACGGGCCAGCTGGGGCTGGAGCGCCTCGCCCACGCAGATCGCCTGGAACCGGCCGCCCTGCCAGCCGCTGTCGAGCAGCAGGAGCCAGGTGGCCGGGGTGGCCATGAGGGTGGTGACGCCGAACCGGCGCATCATCTCCGCGAGCCGTGGCCCGTCGACGGCGACCTCCGGCGGGGCGATCACCACGCTCGCGCCCCGGGCCAGGGGCATGAAGACCTGGGGGACGAGGACGTCGAAGGAGATCGAGGCCACCGAGGCAACGACGTCGGTCTGGTCGAGGCCGAGCTGACGGCCGCGTACCACCAGATAGTTGACGACGCCCTCGTGAGGCACCAGCACGGCCTTGGGGCGGCCCGTCGAGCCCGAGGTGTAGATCGAGTACGCGAGGTTGGCCGGTGTCGCGAGGGCCGGCAGCGGCTCGTCGGACCTCGCCGCGATCAGCTCCGCCTCGGTGTCCGTCCGCACCACGGCGGCGCCGGTCTCCGGGAGCCGGTCGGCCGGCGACCGCTGCGTGATCAGCAGCGGCACCTCGGCGTCGGCGAGCATGAACGCCAGGCGCTGCTCCGGGAGGTCGGGGTCCAGCGGCAGATAGGCGGCGCCCGACTTGAGTACGGCCAGCAGGGCCACGACCAGGTCCACCGACCGGGGCAGGCACACACCGACGAGGCGCTCTGGGCCCGCCCCCCGGTCGCGCAGATGGCGGGCCAGCCGGTTGGCGCGGCGGTCGAGTTCCCCGTAGGTGAGCCACTGGTCACCGCAGTGCACCGCCGCCGCTTCGGGGGTACGCCTCGCGTGGTGCTCGACCAGCTCGTGCAGGCACAGCTCCGAGGGGACCGGCTCGGCGGTGTCGTGGGCCGCCGCCCGCACGTCTCGGCGCTCGGCTTCGGTGAGCAGCTCCAACCGCGAGAGAGGGAGTTCCGGATCGCCCGCCGCGCTGTCGAGGAGGCGCAGGTAGTGGCCGACCAGGCGCTCGACGGTCGAGCGGTCGAAAAGGTCGTGGTCGAACGCGACAGTGCCGGTGGTGCCCGTCGGCCGCTCGGCCACCACCAGGCTGAGGTCGACCTTGGCGGTGCCGTTGTCGAGGTCGATCTGCTCGACCTCCACCCCGGGCAACCGCGGTCCGGCGGCGCTGCCGGACAGGCCCGCGAACAGCACCTGGAACAGCGGGTTGCGGTCGAGTCCGCGATCCGGCCGCAGTTCCTGGACGAGCCGTTCGAACGGGACGTCCTGATGCGCATAGGCGTCGACCGCGGTGCGTCGGACCCGGCCGAGCAGTTCGGCGAAGCCGGGGTCGCCCGACAGGTCGGTTCTGACGACCAGGGTGTTGATGAACGCGCCGACCAGCCCTTCGAGTTCGGGGCGGATCCGGCCCGCGACCGGCGTGCCGACCGCCACGTCGTGCTGTCCGCTGTAGCGGGCGAGCAGTGCCTGGAACGCGGCGAGCAGCGTCATGAACAGGGTGGTACCGTGCCGCTTCCCCAGCAACCGCAGCCGGTCCACCAGTTCGTCCGGGACGGCGAAGGTGATCCGCTCGCCGTGTCCCGAGCGGACCGGGCCGCGCGGGCGGTCGGTCGGCAGGTCCAGCGTGGCCACGTCCGCGAGCTGCTCGCGCCAGTAGTCGAGCGGTGCCCGCAACCGCTCGCCGGTGAGCCGCTCACGCTGCCAGTGGGCGAAGTCCGCGTACTGGATCACCGGCGCGGGCAGCTCGTGCTCCCGGCCCTCCAGTCGGCCTCGGTACATCGCGGAGAGGTCGTCCCACAGCAGAGGCATCGACCATCCGTCGACCGCGATGTGATGGATGACGACCACCAGGAGGTGGTCGTTCTCGTCGATCCGGAACAGTGTCGCGCGCAGCAGCGGGGCGCGGGTCAGGTCGAACGGGCGCCGGATCTCGGTGTGGGCGAGTGCGAGGGCTCGCCGGGTCCGGTCTTCCTCGGGATTCCCCCCGGCATCGACTCGTAGGTCGACGTGGGCCAGTGCGCAGGGTGCCGCCGGTGAGACCGAGGGCTCGGGACGCCCGTCCCGTTCGGTGAAGACCGTACGCAGCACCTCGTGACGGCGTATCAGATCCGAGAGGCCGTGCCCGAGTGCGGCCGCGTCGAGGGGGCCGCGCAGCCGGAAGACCTCATGGACATTGTAGAGGGCGGGGCCTTCGGACAGGTGCTCGATCAGCCACATGCGTTCCTGGGTGTACGAAGCCGTCTGCGCGCCCTCGGGGCGGGGTGGCACCCCGGACGCCGTGCCACCGGCGACGGTGTTGCGGCGGGCGGCGCGGATGCGCTGGTCGAGCAGGGCCCGGGTGGTGGCGACCGGGCCGGGGCCCGGTGGTACGTCCGGTTCGGGTTCGGGGCGATCGGGGTGCTGCTTCATGGCTGTTGGTCCTCTCCGGCGGGAAGCAGGTCCGGGTGGGAGTGGGTGCTGTCGAGGTCTGCCAGCAGCGCCGCTTCGATGCCCTGGGCCAGTTCCGCGACGGTGGGGTGGTAGAACAGCAGAGGGAGCGGCAGTTCGAGGTCGAGCGCCCGGCTGAGCCGGGACATGACCTTCGCCGCGACCAGCGAGTGTCCGCCCAGCGCGAAGAAGTCGTCGTGCACACCGCTCGGGGCGACGTCCAGCACCTCGGCCCAGACCTCCATGACGAGCAGCTCGGTCTCGGTGGGCTGCCCGTCGGCCGACGGGCCCTGACCGCCGTCCGGCTGGGGCGCGGGGCCGGACCGGCTTGCTCGCGGGGCCAGATGCGCTGCCCAGGCCGAGGTCGGCCGCTCGGGACTGCCGACGAGCAGACCGGCCAGTTCCCGATAGTCCCTGGCAAGGCGCTCCATGGTGCTGCGGTCGAAGAGGTCGGCGGCATAGCGGAGCACACCGGTGAAGTGATCACCACGGTCGGTGAGGGAGACCTCGACGTCGAACTTGACGATCTCGTACGGGACGTGCTGCGTACTCACTTCGAGACCGGGCAGTCCGGACGGGAGCGCGGGCGGCCCCTCCACTTGGAACATGACGGTGAACAGGGGGTGCTGACCGAGATCGCGTTCCGGGCGCAGCTCCTCCACCAGGCGCTCGAAGGGCACGTCCTGGTGGGCGTAGGCGTCCACCGCGCACTGGCGCACCCGGCCGAGGGCCTCGGAGAAGCTGGGGTCGCCCGCCAGGTCGGTCCGCAGGACCAGGGTGTTGACGAAGAACCCGATCAGCGGCTCCACCTCGATGCGGGTCCGTCCGGAGATCGGGGTTCCCACCGGCACATCGGGCCGGTCCGAGTGGTGCGCGAGCAGCACCTGGAACGCGGCCAGCAGCGTCATGAACGGGGTCACTTCATGGGTGCGCCCCAGTGCCCGTATCCGATCGGTGAGCTCCGCCGGGAACTCGATGTCGACCTGATCTCCGCGCCCCGACCACAGTGCGGGGCGGGGCCGGTCCGTCGGGAACGACGACGAGCCCTGCCCCGCCAGCCGTTCCCGCCAGTAGTCGAGCTGTTCCCGCAGTGTCGTGCCAGTGAGGTGCTTCCGTTGCCAGTCGGCGAAGTCCTCGTACTGGAGGGGGAGTTCCGGCAGGCCGGCCGGTCTGCCGGAGACGGCGGCCCGGTACGCGGCGGAGAACTCCTGCCACAGCACCGAAACCGACCAGCCGTCGGCGGCGATGTGGTGGATCACGAGCAGCAGCAAGTGGTCGTCGGCGGCGATACGGATCAGCCTGGCGCGCAGCATCGGCGCCGCGCTGAGATCGAACGGGGTCGCCGCGTCCTGGACCACCAGTTCGTGAGCCTGCTCCTCGGCCTGCGCCACGGGCAGGTCGGCCAGGTCGGTCAGGGTCGGCACGAACGTGTCGACCGGCTCCGTGACCTGGTACGGGATGTCGTCGACCACGACGATCCTGCTGCGTAACACCTCGTGCCTGCACACCACTTCGGTCAGTGCCGACACCAGTGCCCCTTGGTCCAGCGGACCCCGTAGGCGTATCGCGACCGGCACGTTGTGGTCGGGCCGGCCCGGTCGGAGCCGGTCGAGGAACCACAGCCGTTGCTGCGCGAAAGACAACGCTGACAAAGACTCCACGCACCGTTCGGAGGAAGGCATGATGGATTCACCTTTCGCGACATTCGGGAACTCTGCAAAGACATGGAAAGCCCCCGCTGATTCGCTTCGCCGCTAACAGCAAGAACGACGCTAGTCGATGCTCACCCGGCTCGGCAAGATCACGTAGGCGGTCCGACATCAGAAAATCTTTACGTTGCATCCCGGCGGGTTCGATGGTTAGCATCACGTCGTCGAACGCCAACGCGCTGTTCCGGGCCGCGAGTTAAGTGGTCACCCAGGCGCCGGTATCGGGAAGTTCAGGCGTCGGCGCTGGTCGCACACAGTGCTCTCGGCGGGCGAGAACACTGTGCGGGACCAGCGGAAAAGTTTCGGGTCGAATATCATCGGGCAGTATTGCGCGGTAATTCGATGCCGCTCTCAGGGCGATTGCCGACGCCCTTTCAATATGGGTTGCGTTCGAGCCGAATACTTTAGGGAACCCTGTTACAGGCATGCAGGTAAGCCGGCACGCAGGAACTCGGAGAAGTCATGATGCGACAGCAGAACTTAGTGAGTTCCTTTATTTCTCACGCCAGCGACCACCCCGACGATCCGGCGTTGGTCTGGCACGGGGAAGAGACGACCTATCGCGAGCTCCGTGAGTTGGCGGAGCGGGAGCGCGCGCGGCTCACCCGGCTCGCACCGGGTGCGGACGAACCGATCGGCATCCTGGCCGCCAAGTCGCCTGCGGTGATCGCACTGGTGCTCGCCTGTCTGATGGAAAAGTGCCGTTTCCTACTGCTGTCACCCTTGTTGACGGCAGAGACACGGAATCGGTTGTCCGACCAGGCCGGTTGCTTGCACGTGCTGACGCCGCTGAGCCCGCAGACGCCTCCGGCCGAGGGGAACGCATCGGCCGCTCGGACCGCGTCAATGGATCCACCCCCACCGGTGGAGCCTTGCCGGGCCGAACCGGCCGGCGTGTCCTTCATGTTCACCACCTCCGGTTCCACCGGGCAGCCGAAGATCGTGCCGCTGAGCACGGGCGCGGTGGACCGCTTCACCGACTGGGCGGGCGAGCACTTCCGGATCCGCCGGGGAACGACCGTGCTCAACTACGCCCCGCTCAACTTCGACCTGTGCCTGCTGGACATCTGGACCACGCTCAAGAACGGTGGCCGTGTCGTCCTGGTCGACCCCGCGCAGGCCACCGACGGCCGGCACCTCCTCGACCTCATCGCCGACCACGAGGTCCAGATCGTCCAAGCGGTGCCGATGTTCTACCAACTGCTGGCGGACGCGGCCACGCGACGCGGTCAGCGGCTCGACACGGTCGAGCACGCCGTCTTCACCGGAGACAGCATGCCCACCCGCTGCCTCGCCCGACTTCCACAACTGTTCGGCAAGGCGCGGCTCTCCAACATCTACGGCTGCACCGAGACCAACGACAGCTTCCTCCACGAGGTCGATCCCGGCGATCCGATGGACACCCCGGTTCTCCTCGGCAGCCCGCTGCCCGGGGTGCACGCCGTGATCGTCGACGCCGACGGCGAGATCCTCACCGGGCCCGGAACCGGCGAACTCCATGTCGCGACACCGTTCCAGACCGACGGCTACCTCGCACAGGACCCGGACGGCGACAAGGACCACAAGGACCACAAGGACGACAAGTTCGTCACCCACTTCGACGGGCAGCGGGAGCGGCGCTACTTCCGCAGCGGCGACCTGGTGCGCCGCGATCGGGACGGCCGGATCACCCTGGAAGGCCGCAACGACCACCAGGTCAAGGTCCGCGGTGTGCGGGTCAACACCCACGAGGTCGAGCAGGTGCTGCTGAAACACCCGGACGTCGTCGAGGCAGCCGTGCTGCCCGTGCCCGACCTCGTGGCGGGCCGCCTCCTGCACAGCGTCGTCCGCCGCGTACCCGGCAGTGGGCTCAACAGCCTGCACCTGCGCGGACACTGCGCCGAACTGCTGCCCGCCACCGCGATCCCCTCGACCGTGCTGATCGTGGACGACCCCTTGCCGAGGACGTCCACCGGCAAGATCGCCCACGCGCTCGTCGAGAACGCCCACCCCCCGCACGGCCGAACGAAGGAACGCTGACATGCAGCACGACGCGGTTGTCAAGCAATTCATCGTCGAGGAGTTCCTGCCGGACGTCAAAATCAGCGAACTCGCCTCCGACTACGATCTGTTGGCCGGAGGAGTCATCGACAGTCTCGGCCTGCTCAAGACGATGGCCTGGCTGGAGGACAGATTCGACCTGCGCGCCGACGAGATCGACCTCGACCCCGACCACTTCCGCACCGTCAGCGAGATCAGCACGTTCATCGAGCGGGCCCAGCGGCAGCAGACGGAGGCCAAGTAGCGATGCACGAGGTGCCCTTGGCGCTGCTCACCCGGGACCGTCCCATTGATCAGCGGATGTGGCGGTCCTTCTGGGACCGGCTGCATGAAGGCGGTCTCCAGCGGGGCGAGACGGTGGCGCTGCTGGCCTCGCTCTCCACCCGCATGCCGGCCCCGGACACACTGAGCGGATTCCTGCGCTCTCTGGACGAACGCCGCCCGCAGCCCGTCGGGCGGCTGGACGGCACGGTCAACATCGTCGGCACCGGCGGCGGCCCCAGCACCTTCAACATCTCCACCGCTGCGGCGTTCGTCGCCGCCGCGCTGGGGGTCCGCGTGGTCAAGACGGGCTCGCGCTCCTATACGAGTACCTGCGGCTCGTACGACCTGCTGGAACTGCTCGGCATCGCCCTGACCACCTCGTACGAGCAGACCGATGCCACGCTGGAACGGTACGGCATCGCCTTCCCCGGGCGCTTCGTGTACCCGCGTGAGCTGATGCTGCTGGCGAAGAGCATCCTGCCGCTGGACCTGCGGACGCTCGGGCGGTTCGTCAACGCGGTCGGGCCGTTCCTGGCGGCGATGCCCGTGTCGTACCAGCTGATCGGCGTCGCGGACCATGCGCTGCTGCCGAACCTGCGGTACGTCGCGGACCGTACGGCCGACCGGAGGATCTGGCTCTGCAGCAACGCCCTGGGGATCGACGAGCTGGTCAGCTCCGTCGACAACGTCATCCACATCAATGACGGCACCGCGGGGAAGCAGCTGCCGGCCGATGCGCCCGGCTCCACCTCGATCGCCGGTCTGCGGCCGGCGATACGCAAGGACACGGTGGTTGAGCACTTCCTCGAAGTGCTGTCCGGCAAGGGCGGGGAGCTCGCGGCACGTACCGTCTGCCTGAACGCCGCCGCACTGGCCGTCGCGAGCGGACTCCTCGACGGCTGGGCCGATGCCAGAGCGGCGGCCGAGGACGCTCTGACCAGCGGCGCCGCACTCGACCTCGTCAACCGGCTGCGCGCACAGCCGGTGCGCACGGCCGCGGGCGGGGCGAGCCTGCGATGAGTGAGTTCTTCGCGCGGCGAGAACCCGGTCAGCCGGGTCTGGCCCTGTTCCTCAATGCCGGGGATCCGCCACTGCCCGTACTGGCCGACCTCGTGCGGATGCTCGACGACTGCCGGGTGGACTGCCTGGAACTGGCCGTCCCCTTCCCCGACTCGGTCACAGACGGGGAGACCAACCGACGCTCCGCGCAACGGGCGTTGGGGCAGGGTGTCGGGCTCGGCGAGGTGCTCGACTTCCTGCACCGGGTCCGGCCCCGCCTCCGCCATCTGCGGGTGGCGCTGCTGGCGGACTGGAGTCACACGGTCAGACCTCTGCCGCTACCGGACTTCGTCGGCCGGGTCGCCGACTCGGGCGCCGACGGACTGCTGGTCCACGGCCTGCCTCCACGGCTGCGGACCGGCTGCCATGATGCGGCACGGGACGCGGGACTGCCGCTGGTGACCACCTGCTACGCGAGTTCGGCCGCAGAGGTCAAGGCCGAGGCCGCCGAGCACGCCACCGCGTACCTGTACCTGGTGGCCCACTACGGCCGCAGCGGCGGCAGACCCACCGCCGACTCCCCTCAACTCGCCGACACCATCGCACTGTTGCGTGAGAGAACGACCGCGCCCGTCGCCGTCGGCTTCGGCATCCGGTCCAGGGACGACATCGCCAGGGTGCACGCCCTCGGCGCCGACGCCGCGATCGTGGGCAGCGCGGGCGTCGCCCGCATCGAGCACGCCCTGGCCCAACAGGCCGACGCGGTCGACGAGTTCCACACCTTCGTACGAACCCTTCTCCCCGCACACCCGAACCGCCTCCCCGACTCAGGCAGGAGCTTCACCCCGTGATTGTCCGACGTTTTGACGATGTGGCGGCCGTCGACTGGGGCAACGGCCTCAGCCGCAGATTTCTGGTCGAGGCCGACGGCATGGGCTACTCGATGACCGACACCACGGTACGGGCGGGCACCAAGTCCCCCCTGGAGTACCGACGCCACCTCGAAGCGTGCTACTGCATCAGCGGCACGGGCGAAGTGGTCGATTCCGGCGGTACGTCGCACCCGATCGAGCCCGGCACGCTCTACGCACTCGACCAGCACGACGCCCACTTCCTCATCGCGGGACCGGACGAAGACCTCCGGCTGGTCTGCGTCTTCACGCCCGCACTGCACGGAGGCGAACGGCACAGCCTGGACGCGTCCGAGTTCTCCCAGTACTGAACGGGACTGACGCATGATCCGATGGAACGCCGACCAGAACGCCCTGCGCGAGGGCCTCGGTCACTGGCACCAGGCACTCAGCGCCGGCCACCTCGAGCGGGACGCCGCAGGTGTCTTCCCGCACGACCAGTGGAAGTTGATCCAGAAGTCAGGAATCCTCGGCCTGCCCTTCGACGAACAGTGGGGCGGGCTGGGGCAGTCCCTGCTCACCACCATGTACGTACTGGAGGAGCTCGGCCTGGGATGCCGGGACGGCGGACTGAACTTCTCCGTCTCCACCCACATGGTCAGCGTCGGCGTCCCCTTGCAGCGCTTCGGTTCGGAGGCTCTCAAGCAGCGCTACCTGCCCGGGATCTGCTCCGGCGAGACGATCGGGGCGCACGCGATCAGCGAGACGGAGAGCGGCTCCGACGCGCTGGCCATGCGGACGACGGCGACGCGCGAGGGCGACCACTTCGTGCTGCGGGGCAGCAAGTGCTTCGTCAGCAACGGCCCGGTGGCCGACGTGTTCGTCGTGTACGCCCGTACGCACCCGGACGGCGGGCCGCTGGGCATCACCGCCTTCCTCGTGGAGCGGGACACCCCGGGGTTCTCCGTCGGCGCACCGGTCAGCAAGATGGGCCTGCGGACCTCCCCACTGGGCGAACTGCACTTCGACGACTGCCGGGTTCCCTCGTCCGCCGTCGTCGGCCGTGTCGGCTCCGGCTTCCTGGTCCTGGACCACGTGATGAAGTGGGAGATCCTCTGCTCCTTCATCGTCAGCACGGGACAGATGCGGTACCGGCTCGACCGCTGTGTCGAGTACGCGGGAACCCGCACCCAGTTCGGGAGGCCGATCGGTGCGAACCAGGCGATCGCCCACAGAATCGTGGACATGAGAACCGGCCTGGAGACCGCCCGCAAGTGGCTCTACGACACGGCGGTCCGGCTGACGGACGGCGAGAACGTCACGACGGACGTCGCCACCAGCAAACTGCTCGCGAGTGAGAGCAACGTCGCGTCCGCGCAGGCCGCCGTGCAGATCTTCGGAGGCCAGGGGTATCTCACCGAGTGCGGCCTGGAGAAGGATCTCCGGGACGCGACGGCGAGCACCCTCTACTCGGGCACCTCGGAGATCCAGCGCAACCGCATCGCGTCGATGCTGGGGTTGTGATGCCCGATGCTGGTCAAGATCTGTGGCGCCACCTCCACCGGGGACATGGAACTGCTCGCGTCGGCAGGAGTCGATCTCGTCGGTGTGTGGCACGGCGTCGCGGGGGGCCGCGCGGACCTGTCCCCACAGCGGCTGTCGGCACTAGTGGCGGCCGCACACCGTACCGAACGCCTCCGCCCCGTCCTCGTCACCTTTCTGAACGACGCCGCGGCACTGCGCGACACGATGGCCTCCGCACGGGTCGACTGGGTCCAGCTGCACGGCTACCAGACACCAGGCACGGTCCGGGCGCTGAAGAGCTCGGGGGGCTGCACCGTGGTCAAGGTCGTACACCTCGGTACGAAAGGCCCGGGCACGTGCCCGGAGCTGCCCCTGATCCCGTCGTACGAGCGGGCGGGAACGGATCTCTTCCTGGTGGACGCGACGGCCGAGGACGGCCGCATCGGCAGCACGGCGCAACAGGTGGACGGCCGAGGTGTCCTGGAGGTCGTGGAGCGGATGTCGCGGCCGTTCCTGCTCGCCGGCGGCATCTCGGGAGACAACCGGCCGGACTACCGGGCCGTGGTGGAGCACCACCTGTTCCGGGGGATCGACGTGGACACGGCAGCCAAGGACCCCGGCAGTTGCCGGATACGGGCCGAGCGGGTCACGGACGTGATCCGGGGCTGGCGAGCGGGCGACGGCGGCTCGGAGGCGGGGGCATGACGGCCGGGTTCATCGAGGCGCTGCTGAACGCCGACCGGCCGGTGATCATGGAGCTCAAGCGGCAGGACGCCACCGGCCGCGACCTGTTCGGCGGACGGTCCGTCGAGGACATCGTCGCCGGATACGAGGACGCCGGCGCACCGTGCCTCTCCGTGGTGACCGGCCGTTGGTTCGGCGGCACCCGAGCCCTGCTGCACGAGGTCGCGCAGGCCACTGAACTCCCTGTGCTGCAAAAGGACTTCCTCACCCGGCGGAGTCAGTTGTGGCAGGCCAGGGAGGACGGTGCGTCCGCCGTGCTGCTCACCGCCGCCCTCCTGCCCAGAACCACCCTGGGCAACCTCATCGAGCACAGCGTGCGGCTCGGCCTGACCCCGTTCGTCGAGGTGACGACGGAGGTGGAGACGCTCCGTGTGCCGCGCGGCGAGGACTGTGTGATCGCGGTCAACAACAAGGACATCACCACCCGCGAACGCGGCACGGGGAACGTCGGACGGAGTTCTGAGCTCCTGCCCACCCTGCGGCGCACCGGCACCCCGTGCCCGGTCAGTGCCAGCGGCATCGGGCGTCCGGATGTCGCGGCCCGGCTGATACGGGAGGGCTTCGCCGGAGTGCTCGTCGGTACGGGACTGCTGCGCACGCACAGCCTGTCGGACTGGCTCGACGACTTCGACCGCGAACGCCGGGAACGCCGGGAACTGCCCTGAGCACCCCACACACCACCGAACACACCACCCCACACACCTCAGAACACATCGCCGACCAACTGGAGGCAGGCACATGAGCGACACGGCAGTCGTGCAGTGGAAGGTCGTCGTCAACGACGAGGAGCAGTACTCGATCTGGAACGCCGACCGCGAGTCCCCGGCAGGCTGGCACGAGGTCGGCGTACAGGGCGCGAAGGACGAGTGCCTCGCGTACATCGACCGCGTATGGACCGACATGCGCCCCCGGAGCCTCCGGCTGCGTACCGCCGCGGAATCAGGTGCCGAGTGAACCAGGCACTCTCAACGGCCGCTCCGGCCGACCTGACCCGGCGGCCCCTGCTCTCCACCACCCTGCACATGGAGCCCGGCGACGCCCAGGCGTGGGTCGTCGTCGACCGCATGGTCGACGGGCTGGCCATGGGCGGGACCAGGATGACCGCGACGGTCACCGAGCGGGAGCTCGCCCACCTCGCCAGGGCCATGACCCACAAACTCGCACTCGTCGGCCTGCCCATCGGGGGCGCCAAGGCCGGAATAGCGCCCGCACCCGGGGCACCGGTCCAACGCCGCGAAATGATGCGGTCGTTCGGCCGCGCGGCAGCCCCGCTGCTGCACGGCGGGGTCTACCTCGGCTGCGACCAGGGCACCACCTACGCGGACCGGCAGGTGGCCTTCGAGGCCGCCGGATACGACGTCGCCCACCGGACGGGCGCGACCCGGCTCACCGTCGGCTGGGACGAACTGTGGACCCACATGGCCGACGTCACCGGGTTCGGCGTGGCCGTCGCAGTGCTCGGCGCTCTGCACGCAGCAGGTACGCGGACCCCGCAGCGCATCGCGATCCAGGGGTTCGGCACGGTCGGGCGAGCGGTGGCCCGCCACCTTGCCGACCACGGGCACCGGGTGGTGGCCGTGGCCGACGTACAGGGCACGATCGAGGACCAGAACGGGCTCCCCGTCGCCGCTCTCACCGCGATCACCAGCAGCGACGGCGCCATCGACCGGACAGGGCTGCCCGCGACGGCCCGGGTGCACACGTCCGGGAAGGCGTGGCTGCACGTCGACGCCGACGTCCTCGTGCTCGCGGCTTCCGCGGCGGCGGTCGGGGAGGACGCGGTGCCCGAGGTCCGGGCTGGGACGGTGGTCGAGGGCGGGAACATGAGCTGCACGGAACCGGCCCGTCGGCTGTTGCGCGAGTCCGGTCACACCGTCCTGCCGGACGTGGTCGTGAACGTGGGCGGTGCGGCGGCAACCGGCTGTGTCCTCGCCGGACTTGCCCCGTCGGACCTGCCGATGCCACGACTGTCCGCCTGGCTGCGCGAATGGATCTCCGCCAGGATCACCAGGAACTGCGAGCTCGTCCAGGAGCTGCACACCTCGGGCAGCGCCGACCCGATCGCGCAACTGCTCACCGCGAAAGGAGCACATCAAGACCCCGTCGCGTAAGGTCACCTCCTTGTTCCTATGCGGGGATCCACCGCCACGGCCTACGGCCCCACTGCAACATCCGCCACGACCCCTTTCGCGACGGGTTACTGTCCCAGGCAGCCGGGGTCGGCCCGGGCGGCCCGCATGCCTCTGGCGCCGGCGGTCTTCGATGCTGCGTCGGAGCCGAGAATGTCGAGAACTTCGAAGGCGCGGCTTGGCTGGGTCGAAGCAGCTAGTACGCCCGCACTGAACGTTGAGCTGATCGCGGTGTTGCCCGGCAACGGGCCAATGATGACGACGCCCGGGAGATCCATCAGTTCGCTGTGCTGTTGGAAAGCCAGGTCGGCTTCGCCGGACGCGAGCAGGCTGCCGACAGGCACCCCTGGTGGCGCTTGGACGAGCCGGGTTCGGAGCGTCTCGGCAAGATCAAGCCCGGTGATCAGATCGACAAGGGCCGTACCACTGGGGCCTGTGGAGTAGGCCACCCGCTCGGCTGCCAGAAGAACGGTTCGCAGGTCGGACTCCGAGCGAAGCGCTGGAACTCGTAGTCCTGCCGGCACGGCGGCGACGACCTGGGAGATCCACAGCGGGCGCATCGATCCCGCACGGAGGTGGCCCTCGCGTTCGAGCTCGGCCAGGGCGTCGTCGGCGAGGACGATCACGTCGGCCTCGGTGCCCTCGCGCACCCGCCGTGCGACCTCGACACCGCCGGCGGACTCGAACCGCACCGAGATTCCGTGGTCGCGCCGGATGTGATCGGAAAGGTCGGCCAGAATCAGCCGCGTCGCCATCGAGGACAGCCCAGAGAGCTCTTGGTCCACGTCGCCTCCTAGAGTCCGGGCGATGGTACGACGCGCAGCCGGGCAGCTCAACGCCGGTCTGCGAGACTGGCCGCGTGAGCACAACCCAGATCACGACCCAGATCACGGCGGCCGGCAAGGTTCTCAAGGTCCTTTCGGCCTTCGATCGCGAGTATCCGTCGCAGACGCTGTCGGAGATCGCTCAGCGCACGGGCCTGGCCCTGAGTACCGCGCACCGAGTGGTCACGGAGCTGGCGGGCTGGGGAGCGCTGGAGCGGGGGGAGGACGGGTCGTGGCATGTCGGGCTGCGGCTCTGGGAGATCGCCTCGGGATGCCCCCGTACGCAGATCCTTCGTGATGTGGCGCTGCCGTACATGCAGGATCTCTACGAGGCGACGCACGAGAACATCCAGCTGGCGGTGCGCGAGGGCACGGAGTTGGTTTTTATCGAGCGGATCGCCGGGCACCGGTCGGTGGAGCTGGTGACGATGGTCGGGGCGCGGTTCCCGGTCGGCTCCACGGGGATGGGCCGCGTACTGCTGGCGCATGCGCCCCGGGACATCCAGGAGGAGGTTCTCGACGCGCCGCTGCGCGCCTGGACTCCGCACACCGTCACCGACCCGAAGACGTTGCGCGCGCAGTTGGACCGCATCCGCCGCGAGCAGGTCTTCGTCAGCGACCGGCAGCTGTCGGAGAGCACGGTCGCGGTGGCCGCACCCGTGCGGACCGGCCGGACCGGGCCGGTCAGTGCCGCGCTGGGGATCGTGATCGCGGCGCGGGGCGCGGACCGGGCGCACGGGCTGCGTCAACTCCTCCTGAGAGCCGCGTACGCGGTGTCCGACGAGCTCGGAAGTCGTGCCCACACGGCGGACTGATCTTCGGCGAGGCTTCCGCCTGACGGAAACGTCGGCGACCGGCCGTGCTTCCGGGTGTCAGCGTTCGGGGTGTTCGAGCCGTTCGCAGTTGCTCAGGAGAGGCCATGGCCGATACCGCCATCGACACCGTCACCTCAGTTCCAGTCGCTATCGTCGGGGCCGGTCCGGCCGGCCTGATGCTGGCGCACCTGCTCGGTCGCGCGGGGGTCGAGACGATCGCGGTCGACACTCGCACCCGGCACGAGATCGAGACGACGCAGCGGGCCGGCATCCTCGAGGCCGACGTGGCCCGGGACCTGATCGAGACCGGCGTCTCCGACCGGATCCTGCGCGACGGGTACGAGCACGAGGGCATCGAGCTCCGCTTCGGCGGCCGGCCGCACCGCGTGCACTTCAAGGAGCTGGTGGGCGAGTCGACGTGGCTGTACCCCCAGACCGATGTGTTCATCGACCTGGCCGATGCGCGGCAGCGCGACGGCGGCACGGTCCACTTCGGCATCTCGGACACCGAGGTCCTCGACATCACGACCGACGCTCCGCGGGTCCGCTACACCGCTTTTGACGGGACCCGCCACGAGATCCGGGCGCGGTACGTGGTCGGTGCGGACGGGTCGCGCAGCATGTGCCGCGATCTGGTGCCCGAGGACCGCCGCGTGCGCTACGGCACGGAGTACCCCTTCGCGTGGTTCGGCATCCTGGCCGAGGCGCCGATGAGCGCGCCCGAGCTGGTCTACGCCCACTCCGAGCACGGGTTCGCGCTGATCAGCCAGCGCACCGAGACCGTGCAGCGGATGTACTTCCAGTGCGCCCCTGGCGAGTCCGTCGACGCCTGGCCGGACGACCGCATCTGGGAGACGCTCCAGGCCCGGGTGGTCGGCGAGGACGGCTTCCGGCTCAAGGAGGGTCCGATCTTCGAGAAGACGGTGCTGCGGTTCCGCTCGTTCGTGCAGGAGCCGATGCGCTGGGGCTCGATGGCACTGGCGGGCGACGCCGCGCACACCGTGCCGCCAACCGGCGCTCGGGGGCTGAACCTCGCGCTGCACGACGTGAAGGTGCTCGCCGACGTCCTGCTGCGGGCCCTCGGCAGCGAGGGCGAGGCCGCGCTGGACGACTACCAGCCGCGCGCGCTGCAGCGGGTCTGGCGAGCGCAGAACTTCTCCTACTGGATGACCCAGCTGCTGCACACCGCGCCCGGCGGCACGCCGTTCGACCTGCGGCGTCAGCTCGGTGAGCTCGACAACGTGGTGGGCACGCGCGCCGGGCGCACCTACCTCGCCGAGCAGTACACCGGCTGGCCCACCCGTTCCAACTGACCCGGACGAGCACGAGGAAAATCCATGATCATCGATTGTCACGGTCATTTCACCACCGCGCCGCCGCAGCTGGCGAAGTGGCGCGACCGGCAGGTGGCGGCGGCCGGTTCCCACGGCGACGCCCCCGACCCCGACGACCTGGTCATCACCGACGACGACCTGCGCGAGGCGATCGAGGGCAACCAGCTGCGGCTCATGGACGAGCGCGGCAGCGACCTGACGATCTTCTCCCCGCGGGCCAGCTTCATGGCCCACCACATCGGCGACTTCGCGGTGTCCTCGACGTGGGCGCGGATCTGCAACGACCTGGTCCACCGTGTCAGCACCCTCTACCCCGACCGCTTCGCGATGGGCGCGATGCTGCCCCAGTCGCCGGGCGTCGATCCCGCGACCTGCCTGCCCGAGCTGCGCCGGGCGGTCGAGGAGCTCGGCGCGGTGACGGTCAACCTCAACCCCGATCCGTCGGGCGGCAAGTGGACCGCGCCGCCGCTGACCGACCGCAGCTGGTACCCGGTCTACGAGGCGATGGTCGAGTACGACATCCCCGCCATGATCCACGTCAGCACGTCGTGCAACCCGGCCTTCCACACCACCGGCGCGCACTACCTCAACGCCGACACCACGGCGTTCATGCAGCTGATCCAGGGCGACCTGTTCGCCGAATTCCCGACGCTGCGGTTCGTGATCCCGCACGGCGGGGGCGCGGTGCCCTACCACTGGGGCCGGTTCCGCGGCCTGGCGATGGCACTCGGCAAACCGAACCCCGAGACGCTGCTCGACAACGTCTTCTTCGACACCTGCGTCTACCACCAGCCCGGCATCGACCTGCTCACCCGGGTGATCCCCAGCCGGTCCGTCCTGTTCGCCAGCGAGATGATCGGCGCGGTCCGCGACATCGACCCGCGCACCGGCCACCACTTCGACGACACGAAGCGGTACGTCGAGGCCACCTCGAACCTCTCGGACGAGGAGCGCGCTGCCGTCTACTCCGGCAACGCCCTGCGCGTCTACCCCCGCCTCGCCGAACGCCTCGCCGCGGCCGGCCGCTGACCCCAGGAGAAGAACGCATGGAACACACCGAGATCGGCGTCGTCCACACCAAGATCGACCGCGCCGACCCCGAGGCCGTCGCCGCGCTGTCGCAGTTCGGCGTCGCGACGATCCACGAGGCCATGGGCCGGGTCGGGCTGATGCGCCCCTACCTGCGCCCGGTCTACCCGAAGGCCCGCATGTGCGGCACGGCCGTGACCGTCCTGCTCCAGCCCGGCGACAACTGGATGCTCCACGTCGCCGCCGAGCAGATCCAGGACGGCGACGTCGTCGTCGCGGCCTGCACGACCGAGAGCGAGGACGGCTTCTTCGGCGAACTGCTCGCCACCTCCTTCCGCGCCCGGGGCTGTCAGGGCCTGGTCATCGACGGTGGCGTGCGCGACGTCGCCGACCTGGAGAAGATCGACTTCCCTGTCTTCTCCCGCGCGGTCAACGCCAAGGGCACGGTCAAGGCCACTCTCGGCTCGGTCAACGTGCCCGTCGTCTGCGCCAACGCCCTCGTCCGGCCCGGCGACGTGGTCGTGGCCGACGCCGACGGTGTCGTCGTGGTGCCGCGCGAGCGAGCCGCCGAGGTCGCCGAGGCGTCGGCCAAGCGCGAGGCCAACGAGGAGGGCAAGCGCGCGCAGTTCCGCGCGGGCAAGCTCGGCCTGGACATGTACGGCATGCGCGGCCCGCTGACCGAGCTCGGGCTGCGGTACGAGGACTGACGATGACGACGAGTTTCGAGAAGACCCCCGGCTGGCTGGACTGGTACGCCGGTCCGAGCCGGCCGCAGTTCCGGCTCCCCGCCGGAGCCGTCGACGCGCACTGCCATGTCTTCGGCCCCGGCGCGGAGTTCCCGTACGCCCCCGAGCGCAAGTACACCCCTTGCGACGCGTCCAAGGACCAGCTCTTCGCGCTGCGCGACCACCTGGGCTTCGCCCGTAACGTCGTGGTCCAGGCGACCTGTCACGGCGCCGACAACAGTGCCATGGTCGACAGCCTGCGCGCCTCTGGAGGTCTGGCCCGGGGCGTGGCGACGCTGCGGCCCGACGTCACGGACGCGCAGGTGCGGGAGTTGCACGAGGCGGGCGTCCGCGGCGTGCGGTTCAACTTCGTCAAGCGGCTGGTGGACGCGGCGCCGCGGCAGGACTTGTGGGACGTCGTCGAGCGGATCGCACCGTACGGCTGGCACGTCGTCGTCTACTTCGAGGCGTCCGACCTCGCCGGCCTGCGTGACTTCTTCCTCTCGATCCCGGTGCCGCTGGTCATCGACCACATGGGCCGGCCGGACACCGCCAAGGACCCGGACGGGCCGGACTTAGAGGCGTTTCTCGACTTCATGCGGGCCCGGCCGGACATCTGGTGCAAGGTGACGTGCCCGGAGCGGCTGTCGGTGAGCGGTCCGCCGGCCCTCGACGGGGAGCAGGCGGCCTACCGCGACGTCGTCCCCTTCGCCCGGCGCGTGGTCGAGGAGTTCCCCGACCGGGTGCTGTGGGGCACCGATTGGCCGCACCCCAACCTCACCGACCACATGCCCGACGACGGCCTGCTCGTCGACTTCGTCCCGCACATCGCGCGGACCCCGGAGCTCCAGCGCAAGCTTCTCGTCGACAACCCGATGCGGCTGTACTGGCCCGAAGCCGACTGACCCACCACACGATTGGAGCCGCCCATGTCGCTGGACAAGACCTACAAACTGGTTCCGGGGACGACCATCTTCGACGCCGAGCAGTCCGCCAAGGGGTACCACCTCAACCAGTTCTGCATGTCGCTGATGACGGCGGAGAACCGCGAACGCTACCTCGCCGACGAGCGCGCCTACCTGGACGCATGGCCGCTGCGCGAGGAACAGAAGCAAGCGCTGCTCGACCGCGACCTCAACGCCGCAATGCGTGAGGGCGGCAACATCTACTTCCTCGCCAAGTGGGGCGCGACGCTGGGACTGTCGTTCCAGCAGATGGCGGGCTCGATGACCGGCATGACCGAGCAGGAGTACCGCGCCATGATGGTCGGCGGCGGCCGCTCCGTCGAGGGCAACCGGATCGACCACGCCGTCCTCGAAGCGGCGTACGCCCCGGCCGCGTCGGCCGAGCACGCCGAGATCACCGGCGCCGTCTTCACCTCGCACGTGCCGGCGATCGGCGCGGCAATGGACCACGGCAAGACGGACGAACCGTACTGGCAGCCGGTCTTCGAGGGGTACGAGTACTCCAAGCGGTGGGAGCGGGAGAACGTCCCCGACGTGATCTTCCTGGTCTACAACGACCACGCCAGCGCCTTCGACCTGTCGATGATCCCGACGTTCGTGCTCGGCACCGGCGCGTCCTACCCCACCGCCGACGAGGGCTACGGTCCCCGCCCGGTCCCCGGCATCGAGGGCGACCCCGACCTGGCCGCGCACATCGCGCACTCCCTCATCAGGGACGACTTCGACCTCACTCTCGTCAACGAGATGACGGTCGACCACGGTCTGACCGTCCCGCTGTCGCTGATGTTCGGCGACGTCGAGAAGTGGCCGTGCAAGGTCATCCCGTTCCACGTCAACGTGGTGCAGTACCCGGTGCCCTCGGGCGCACGGTGCTTCAAGCTCGGCCAGGCCCTGCGCAAGGCGATCGAGTCCTACGACCGGCCGCTGAAGGTGCAGGTGTGGGGTACCGGTGGCATGAGCCATCAGCTGCAAGGCCCGCGCGCGGGTCTGATCAACCGGGAGTGGGACAACGCCTTCCTGGACAAGCTGGTCGAGGATCCGGCCGCCCTGGCCGAGGTGCCGCACCTGGAGTACGTCGAAGAGGCCGGCTCGGAGGGCATCGAGCTGGTCATGTGGCTGATCGCCCGCGGCGCGATGAGCGACGTCGACGGTTCCGGGGACGTCGATGTAAAGCACCGCTTCTACCATGTACCGGCGTCCAACACCGCCGTCGGACACCTGATCCTTGAGAACCACCCGCGGGCCGAGACGCCCGACGTGAAGGAGTGACATGACTGACGACCGGACCCTGCGGATCGCCCTGGCCGGCGGCGGTGCCTTCGGCGCCAAGCACGCGGCCGCGCTGAAGCGGATCGACGGCGTCGAGGTGGCCGCCGTCGTGAGCAGCAGCCTCGAACGCGCCCAGAAGTTCGCCGCGGAGCAGGGCATCGGGCGCGCCGTCGCCTCCCTGGACGAGGTGCTGGCGATGGACGACATCGACGCCGTCATCCTTGCCACCCCCACGCAGATGCACGCCTCGCAGACGCTGGCCTGCCTCGAAGCGGGCAAGCACGTCCAGGTCGAGATCCCGCTCGCCGACTCGCTGGGGGACGCCGAGGCGTGTCTGGCGGCGCAGGAGCGCACCGGGCTCGTCGCGATGGTGGGCCACACCCGCCGCTTCAACCCGAGCCACCAGTGGGTGCGGCAGCGGATCGAGGCCGGCGAGTTCGGCATCCAGCAGATGGACGTGCAGACGTACTTTTTCCGCCGGAAGAACCTCAATGCGCTCGGCCAGCCGCGCTCCTGGACCGACCACCTGCTGTGGCACCACGCGGCGCACACGGTCGACCTGTTCGCGTACCAGGCGGGTTCGCCGATCGTGCAGGCCAACGCCGTGCAGGGCCCGATCCACCCCGAGCTCGGCATCGCGATGGACATGTCGATCCAGCTGCGCGCGGCGAACGGCGCCATCTGCACCCTGTCGCTGTCCTTCAACAACGACGGCCCGCTGGGCACGTTCTTCCGCTACATCGGCGACACCGGCACCTACATCGCCCGGTACGACGACCTGTTCACCGGCAAGGACGAGCCGATCGACGTCAGCGGCGTCGACGTCTCCATGGACGGCATCGAGCTCCAGGACCGCGAGTTCGTCGCCGCCATCCGCGAGGGCCGCGAGCCGAACTCGTCCATCGCCCAGGTGCTGCCCTGCTACCGGACGCTGGCGGCCCTGGAGGAGCAGCTGAACGCTGCCGCGGGCTCGTGACCGCGGCGCCGAAGGCAGGCGCGGGACGCGCTGCGCGCCGGATCGGGCCGTTCGAGGTCCCGGCCGTCGGACTCGGCTGTATGAACCTGAGCCATGCCTACGGCGTTCCGCCGAAGCCGGAGGCCGCCGAGCAGCTGCTTCTGACGGCTCTGGAGGAGGGCGTCACGCTCTTCGACACCGCCGCCCTCTACGGCTTCGGAGCCAACGAGGAGCTGGTCGGCCGCGTGCTCGCCGGCCACCGGGACCGGATCGTGCTGGCCAGCAAGTGTGGGATGACAGGTGTCGACGGCCGACGTGTCATCGACGGGCGACCCGAGACCATCCGGCGTACCGCCGACGAGGCACTGGCCCGGCTGAAGACCGACGTCATCGACCTCTACTACCTGCACCGCTTCGACCGGCAGGTCCCGGTGGAGGAGAGCATCGGGGCGATGGCCGAACTCGTCGCGGCGGGGAAGGTACGCGCGCTCGGACTCTCCGAGGTCTCCGCCGAGACACTGCGCCGGGCCCACGCCGTGCACCCGATCGCGGCGCTGCAGAACGAGTACAGCCTCTGGTCGCGCAACCCCGAGCAGGGGACGCTCGCTGCGGCGGCCGAGCTCGGCGTGGCGCTGGTGGCTTTCAGCCCGCTGGCCCGCGGCTTCCTCACCGCCGAACCGCCCGACCCCGCGGCACTGGTGGACAAGGACATCCGGCGGAACATGCCGCGCTTCGGCGGGGCGAACTATCCCGCGAACCTGGGTCTGCGAACCCAGCTCGAAATGATCGCCCGCGACGCCGGCTGCACGCTGACCCAGCTGGCGCTCGCGTGGGTGCTGTCGCGTGGCGAGCACGTCTTGGCCATCCCGGGCACCAGATCGGTCGAACACCTGCGGGAGAACATGTCCGCCCTCGACCTCGACACACCCAGCGACGTTCTCGATCGGGCAGGGCAGGTGCTGAACGCCGCGACCGTACACGGGGCCCGTTACAACGAGACCACCCTGGCGGAGATCGACACGGAGCGCTGCGGGAGGGCGGGCTGAACTCAACCTGTCGATTCGAATGAGTCGCGTGGAGATTCACCGCCCATCGGAGGGATCGCCTCCGGCAAGGTCCACATCAACGAGCAGACCGTCAGTGATGAGCCCAACGCACCCTTATCAAGGCCTCCGGCACCGGGTCCCGTTTCGGCGGCGCCGCGGCCAACATCGAGGCCTTCACCGAGACCCAGTGGGTCACGGTCCGCCCGGACATCGCCAACTACCCGTTCTGACCCCGCTCTCCCGCACCCTGACCCGCTATCGCGCACCTGTCCCCTGGGGGAATGTCACGATGACACCCGTCACCTCGTCCCACACGCCAGCGCAGACCGGCACCGCCGGACGCGACGCCTGGACGGTGATCCTGTGCTGGATCACGGTCATGCTCGAGGGCTACGACCTCGTGGTTCTCGGCGCCATCATCCCAACCCTGCTCAAAACCCACCACCTCGGCATGACCGCGGGTGACGCGACCACCATCGCCACGCTCTCACTCGTCGGCGTGGCCATCGGCGCGGTCTCCGTCGGCCCGCTGGCCGACCGGCTGGGGCGACGCTATCTGCTCATCGGGTCCGTGGCGCTGTTCTCGCTCTTCACCATCCTGGTGCCACTGGCCGGCTCCGTCGCGATGTTCGCCGTACTCCGCCTCATAGCCGGCCTGGGCCTCGGTGCCTGCATGCCGGTTTCGCTCACGATGATGGCCGAGCACATGCCGGCCAGCCGGCGAGCGCGAGCCAGCACGCTGACGATGACGGGCTACCACACCGGTGCCGTGATCACCTCGCTTCTGGCCCTGCAGGTGACCGACAACTGGGAGATTCTCTTCTACATCCTCGGCGTCGCCGGCTTCGTCGTTGCAGCCATCCAGTGGTTCCGCCTGCCGGAGTCGGAGGCCTTCGTCCGCGCCAAGGAGGCACACGGGTCCCAGCGCGTTCCGTTCACCGAACTGCTCAAGCCCGCCTACCTCCGCGCGGGCATCGGCATCTGGGTCGCCTCCTTCATGGGGCTGCTGCTGGTCTACGGCCTCAACACCTGGCTGCCGAAGCTCATGAACGACGCCGGCTACCCCGTACCCACGGCCGTCACCCAGCTCCTCATACTCAACATCGGCGGCGTCGTCGGCCTGGTCGTCGGCGGCTTCGTCGCCGACCGGCGAGGCATCAAAGGCACCACACTGGGCTGGTTCGGGGTCTCGGTGGTCATGCTCACGTGTCTGAGCGTCAAAATGGAGAGCGACATCCTGCTCAACCTCGTCGTCTTCCTCACCGGCATGTTCGTCTTCTCGGCCCAGGTGCTCGTCTACGCCTACGTGACGAACTTCTACCCGGCCTCCATCCGCGGCACCGCCCTCGGCTCCGCCTCGGGCATAGGCCGGATCGGCTCGATCGTCGGCCCGTCGATCACCGGTGCTTTTGTCACGGCCGGCATTGGCCACCCGTGGGGCTTCTACTTCTTCGCCGTGGTCGCGGTCCTCGGTTTCCTGGCCGTACTCACCCTGCCGCGCCGAGCGGCGAACCCACAGGCGGAGGCCATCGCGCCCGCCGCCTGACGCACCCCTGACCAGCGCCACCACCGTGCAGCGGTACGCCTCCCCGTCGGGGTCCGTGCCGCTGCCGTGGTGCGCCCAGCATGGGCGATTGCTTGGGGGTGGAAGTCCCCTGGGGGGGAAGAGGTGGTGCTAACCTCGAGCCCGAGGAAAGGGCGCGAATACGCCGGTCATGGAACCCCGACGGGCTGCAACACCTGCTGTAATGCGTAGGTTCTGGTCCGAACCCTGCGAGTGGCTCTGACCAGATGCAACCCGCCTCGTCCGCGCGAAGCGGCAAGGCAAACGGTCACCTCAGGGGCTTTGCGAGCTGCGACATCTCAGGGACTTTTCAGGGACTTTCAGCTCTGTCAGAGGGACTCTCACGGGACAATCCGGTGCGCAAGCGAGTAAGACCGACCGGCAAATGGGGGGCGGCGTCGCGGGGTTGGGTGCGCACATCTGCCGCGTTGTCGTCCATCACCATGGCTCCTTCCCCAAGCTCTCGGCTGCGCTCGAGCAGGGGAGACCCCATCTGCCTCAACCCTCCGCCTTGCAGCTGCACGTACCCAGCCCCGCTCCTTCTCCCACCCCCCATTTGCCGGTCGGTCTAAGCCCGTGACAGAGCTGACAGACGAGAATTCCCTGATCAGCGCGTCTGTGGTCGCTTTCGGTGCGGTGCCACGCCGAGTCCGCCGCTCAGCGCCCCTTGTAGTTGATCTTCATCGTGTCCATGTCCGTCGCCGTGGAACGCAGTTGGCCATGGCCGTACCCCTGCTTCTTCAGCAGCGTCTCGGCCCGGTCCTCCGCGATCGCGGACGCCATCTCCTCGCCGTCCTCGGCGTCCGACACGACCACGAACCGGAAGCTGAAATGCTTGAGCACACGGTCGTACGTCAGCGAGCCCTCCTCGGTGAACTGCATCGCGCTCAGGCCGTGCAGGTCCACCTCGGACAGGAGCCGGGCGCGCGCCTCGTCCGTCAGACCGTCCCAGGTACCGCGCACGATCACTCGGTAGGTGTGCTGCGTGCTCATTGTGTTTCCCGCTCCGCATTCCGCTCGTGAATCGCCGAGGGCCAAGGTAACGGCGGCGGGGACGGGACGCACGCGAATTGTCGCGGCGGCCCTGAGCCATCGGCGGGAGGGCGACCTCGGCCGTCGTCTCCGTGGCCTTTTGCCGAAGTCTGACAGCGATGCCCCTGGCCGGGCCGCTGTTCAGCGTGTTCCATGGTCATCGGGGGCGCCCGGACCTGCGGCGGCCCGCGCGAGGGAGCGAGGTTGCCTTGGCCACGACCGTACGACGTGCCGTACTGAATCTGCCTGCCGCACCACTGGGCCCGGAGAACCCGCTGCCCGCACTGCGGCCGCTCGACGAGATGCATGTGGTCGACGACCGCGACCGGGCCGGACTGCCACGTGACATGGCACGCCAGATCGGCTACGAACCACTGGCCACCGTGCTTCCGGTGCGCATCCTCGACGGGTACGGGCGCGAACGCGTCCCCACCGGACTGGACGCGATCGTCATCGAGAACGACCGGCTGCGGGCCACCGTGCTGCCCGGGCTCGGCGGCCGCATCCACTCCCTTCACCACAAGCCGACCGGCCGCGAACTCCTCTACACCAACCCCGTCCTGCAGCCCGCCGACTTCGCACTCAACGGCGCCTGGTTCTCCGGCGGCATCGAATGGAACATCGGCGCCACGGGCCACACCACACTGTCCTGCGCCCCGGTGCACGCCGCCAGGGTTCCCGCGCCCGACGGCGGCGAAATGGTCCGCCTCTGGGAGTGGGAGCGGCTGCGCGACCTGCCGTTCCAGGTGGACCTCTGGCTGCCCGAGGACTCCGACTTCCTGCACGTCGGCGTACGGATTCGCAATCCGCACGAGCACACCGCGCCCGTCTACTGGTGGTCCAACATCGCCGTGCCCGAGGGCGAACGCACCCGCGTGCTGGCCCCGGCCGACGAGGCATGGCACTTCGGCTACGAGCGGACCCTGACCCGGGTCCCGGTCCCCGAGACCGGCTCCGTCGACCGTACGTACCCGCTGCGCGGCGACTTCCCCGCCGACTACTTCTACGAGGTGCCCGAAGGCGCCCGCCGCTGGATCGCCTCCCTCGACGGGGACGGCCACGGACTCGTCCAGACGTCGACCGATCTGCTGCGCGGCCGAAAGCTGTTCCTGTGGGGCAGCGGCCCGGGCGGGCGGCGTTGGCAGGAGTGGCTCACCGAGCCCGGCACCATCGGATATGCCGAGATCCAGGCCGGACTCGCCCGTACTCAGCTGGAACACATCCCCCTCGAACCGGGTGCCGAGTTCAGCTGGCTGGAGTCGTACGGACCGCTGTCCGCGGACCCGCGGGCCGTGCACGGCGACGACTGGGCGGCGGCCCGAGCCGAGACCGAGCGGCGGCTCGCCGAGGCGCTGCCGCGCGCCGATGTCGACGCCGCGTACGCCGCCTGGCGCCCCTGCGCCGACAACGAGCCCGGCGAGCCGCTCGCCACCGGTTCCGGCTGGGGCGCCCTCGAAGTCCGGCGCGGCAAGTACCAGCTCCCTGGCACACCGTTCGCCGAGTCGACCCTTGGTGAACAACAGGCGCCCTGGCTGGAGTTGCTGGACCAGGGCGCCTTCCCCGAACCGCGCAGGGTGGCCCCGCCCGGCCCCTCCCTGGTTTCCCCGCACTGGCGCGACATGCTGGAGACGGCCTCTGCGGAACCCCTCACCGAGTACCACCTCGGAGTCGCCCAGTGGCACGCCGGCGACCGTGCCCAGGCGGTCCGCAGCTGGGAACGCGGACTGGCCCTCGCCCCGTCCCGCTGGCCGCTGCTGCGCTGCCTCGCCGTCGCCGCCGAGGAGGGCGGCCAGGGGGACCGGGCGGCCGACCTCTACACCGAGGCGTTCGACGGCCTGTGCGCGGAACGTCATGACGACGGCGACGCCTGGACGCCCGCCACGGCGGCGCTCGGCCGCGAGGCGATGGAGGCCCTGTTGACGGCGGGGCGCCCCGAAGCGGCCCGGACGGTGTGGGCCGGCCTGCGCCCGACGGTCCGACAGCGTGGCCGCTTCCGCCTGTTGGAGGCCCGGCTGCTGATCGCCGAGGGCGACCGCGTCGCCGCCCGGGCCGTGTTCGACGAGGGCTTCGAGGTCGCGGATCTGCGTGAGGGCGCGGAAATCCTGGACGAGGTGTGGGCCGAGCTCACCGACGATCCGCTGCCGGACCGGTACAACTACCGGATGCGCCCCAGGACTTGACCCCGAAGGCCGTCCGGCCCGCGCCCACTTCCACCGGCGCGGGTCAGACGGTCGGGTTCCGGTCGACGTACTCGAAGACCGAGCCGTCCGGATGCACCGCGATCAGATTGCGGCCCACCGGCGTCTCCACCGGGCCCGCGAGGATCCGGGCGCCGACGCGGATGAGGGAGGCATGTGCTTCGTCGACATCCTTGACCGCGATTGTCGCCGTCACCTTGCGCAGGATCTCCAGCTCCGACTCCGGGCCGCTCATCAGTAGAAAGCAGCTGATTGCGGCGACCGAGACTCCGCCGCGCTCGAAGCGCAGCGCAGAACTGGCCGTGAGGTCCTCGTAGAAGGCCACCGAGGCATCCAGGTCGTCGACGCAGATACGTAGCGTGGTTCCAAGAATGTCCATGCGGACAAGGGTAGTTGGCGGTGCTCAGACCCGGCAGAGCACCTCGCCGTGCGGGACCATGAACCAGGCGTCGTCCTGCGCGCCCCACTCGCGCCAGGCCGCGGCGAACGCGGCCAGCTCCTCGGCGCTCGCGTGGCCGTTGTCCACGGCCAGCTTCGCGTACACCGAGCCGACCGTGCGGTCCGCCCACAGGCCGCTCCACCAGCCGCGGCTCTCCGGGGTGGCGAAGCACCAGTTGGCGGCTGTCGGGGTGATGTCGGTGAAGCCGGCCCTGCGGGCCCAGGAGAGCAGCCGGCGGCCCGCGTCCGGCTCGCCCCCGTTGGCTCGGGCCACTCGTCCGTACAGCTCCTGCCAGGCGTCCATGCCCGGCACCTCCGGGTACCAGGTCATCGCCGCGTAGTCGCTGTCGCGGGCCGCGACGACGCCGCCGGGGCGGCAGACGCGCCGCATCTCGCGCAGCGCCTGCACCGGGTCGCCCACGTGCTGGAGCACCTGATGAGCATGGACGACGTCGAAGGAGTCGTCGGGGAAGTCCAGGGCATGCACATCGGCGGTGGTGAACTCGACGTTCTCCAGGCCGCGTTCGGACGCGGCCTCGGCCGCCTGCGCCAGGATCTCCTGAGCGGTGTCGACGGCGGTCACCCGACCGGGGGCGACCAGCGCGGCCAGATCCGCGGTGATCGTGCCGGGTCCGCAGCCGACGTCCAGCACGGTCTTGCCGGGGCGGAGCTCGTCGATCAGATACGCCGCGGAGTTGGCAGCGGTGCGCCAGCGGTGCGAGCGCAGCACCGACTCGTGGTGGCCGTGGGTGTAGACGGCGGTCTCCTTCGGCATGGCTGTGGATCCTCTCTCGAAACGCAGGGCGCGAAATGCGAACCGCGAAGCGGTGACGGTATGGCCACCGTACGCTCGAGTGTCGAATTATGAGATGCATGTCTTGATATACGGACGGGCCCCCGCGCCCGCTGTCCGGTTCGCTGCCGGTGCTGCCGGTGCTGCCGGACGCGGGGCACGGGATGCCCGCTACGGCTTTCGCGCGCTGAGCCCGCCTCCCGGCGCTGCCGGGCGGGACTCCCGTCGGCTCCGCTGGGCGGGCGCGGTCGGTCGAACCCTCGTATAAAGGGCCCTGAGTGCGAGACGACGGCACAGGGCGACGGGGCGGCGGCGAAGGAGGTCCGGATGGCGCGGGAGAAGACCGGACGGGCGGGGCGCAAGCAGCGGAGTGGGGGCGGTGCGCGTTACGTACGGGAGGACCGCGGTCCTGTCCGGTACGGGCCGCCGGCCCCCGACCCCGGCCTGCCCGTCCTGCCCGAGCTGGCCGAGGTGCTCGCCGCTGCGGCCGGCCGCAGCGAACCCGAACCGACCGGCGGCGGCGACGCCCTGCGAGAGGCCGCGACCGCCTACTGGGAGCGGCGCGGACTGCACGGCAGCCCGGAGAACATCGCCGCCGCCCCCGGCGCCTCGCCACTGCTCCTCGCGCTGATCGCCGCGCACGGCGGCGACGTGCTCATGCCCCGCCCCTGCACGGCCACCTGGATCCCGCAGGCCCGGCTGCTGGGCAGGCCCGCCTACCATGTGCCGACCCCGGCCGAGTGCGGCGGCGTGCCCGATCCGTACGCGCTGCTGGAGACAGTACGCAGAGTGCGCGCCGAAGGAGGAAAGCCCCGGCTGCTGCTGATCTCCGTCGTCGACGACCCGACCGCCACCGTCGCCCCGCCGGAACTCGTGCGCGAGGCGTGCGAGGCGGCGGTCGCCGAAGGGCTGCACATCGTCAGCGACGAGACCTGGCGCGACACCCTGCACCGGCCGCGCGACACGGTCCTGCTCAGTCCGGCCGAAATGTGCCCCGACGATGTCACGGTCGTCTGCGATCTCGCCGGTGCGCTGACCCCGTCCGCCTGGCCGGTCGCGGTCGCCCGATTCCCGGACACCGAGCGGGCGGCGGTGCGCCATGCCCGTACGCTCGACATCCTCACCGCACTCGGCGCGCACGTCGCGGGGCCCGTCGCCATGGCCGCCGCCCACGCACTGCGCGAACCGGATTCCGTCACGGACCGGGTCCGCCGGGCCGCCGCGCTCCAGACGCAGGTCGCGGCGGCGGCCCACCGCGCGGTCCTCGCGTCGGGCGCGCTGGCCAGGCCCCCGCAGGCCGGCCGCCATCTTTACGCCGACCTCGGGCCGCTCAGATCCCGGCTCGCGAATCGAGGTGTCACGGACTCCCTCGAACTGGAGGAGTACCTGACGGAACGTCTTGACGCACCGGCGCCGGGCGGCCACCGGTTCGGCGACGAACTGGGGGCGCTGCGCGTACGGCTGGGCACCGGGACGCTCCTCGGGTCGACCCCGGAACAGCAGATGGAGTCCCTCACCGCTGTGGCGCCCCTGGAATTGCCGCACGTGGCTCAAGCCCTCAGCCTTTTCGGAGCAGCCCTCGACGAACTCCGATGACGAACCGAGATGCCGAACCGTGATGCTGAACCGACTCAGGACGACTCCGAACAACCCCGATGCCGATGACCCCGGACAACTCCGGTGCCGAACTCCGAGACGGGAGTCTCTCGATGACGGAACAGACCGAGCGCACCCCCACCGGGACCGCGCACCCGTACGACGTCTCTCGCGGCGAGGTCGTCGAACCGCGTCCGCTCGGCGAGCTCCGGGTCTGGCCCAAGACCTTTGCCGACCGGCTCACCTCACCATTGCCGGGTGTCATGCGCATGTCCCGGCTTGCCCGTGAGCGTGCCCTGCGGCCCAACGCGGAGGGACTGCGCGGCATCCACCGGCTCCCGTACGCCCCCGAACCCCTGCCCGCCATCCCCGCAGGCACCACATCCGTGACCTGGGCCGGGCACGCCAGCTGGATCGTGCGCACCGGCGGGCTGACCGTCCTCACCGACCCCGTCTGGTCCCGGCGCATCCTCGGCACCCCGGCCAGGATCACACCGGTGGGCGTTCGCTGGGAGGACCTGCCGCCCGTCGACGCCGTCGTCATCAGCCACAACCACTACGACCACCTCGACGCCCCCACCCTGTACCGACTGCCCAGGGACACCCCGCTGTTCGTCCCCGCCGGGCTCGGCCGCTGGTGCCGCCGTCGCCGCTTCACCTGTGTCACCGAACTCGACTGGTGGGAATCGGCCCGGCTGAACGGTGTCCGCTTCGACTTCGTGCCCGCCCACCACTGGTCCAAGCGGACCCTCACCGACACCTGCCGCTCCCTGTGGGGCGGCTGGATCATCGGCACCGCCGGCCGCGACGGGCAGCGGATCCACTTCGCCGGGGACACCGGGTACGGGCACTGGTTCGGCGAGATCGGCCGCCGGTACCCCGGCATCGATCTGACCCTGCTGCCGATCGGGGCGTACGAACCGCGCTGGTGGCTCGGTGATGTACACACCGATCCGGAGGAGGCCGTGCAGGCGTACGAGGACCTCGGCGCCCGCGCGATGGCGCCGATGCACTGGGCCACCTTCCTGCTCTCGGCGGAGCCCGTACTCGAACCGCTGACCCGACTGCGTACCGCCTGGCAGCGGGCCGGACACCCCCGGACACGGCTCTGGGACCTGCCGATCGGCGGCTCCCGCATGCTTGAGCCGGAACCCCGCACGGTCAGGGGCTGAACCGCACCCGCATCCGGCGCCACACCGCGGGCACCCCGCTGATCAGCAGCGTCAGACCCACCGCCGCGACCACCCCCTGCCACGGCTCGGGGAAGAGCGAACCGCCCAGGATACCGATCAGCTGGTACGTCGCCGCCCAGGCCAGACAGGCCGGCACATCCCCACGGGCGAACCGGCGCAGCGGCATTCGGCCCAGCAGACAGGCCAGCATCACCGGTATCCGCCCCGCCGGTACCAGCCTCGACAGCACGAGCACCATCGCACCGTGCTCGTCCAGCTTCTGCTGCGCCTGCGCCAGCCGCTCCGGAGCGGCCCGGTTGCTGATTGCCCGCAGCCACTTCGAACCGTTCTTCGACCGCACCCCGCGCTGACCGAGCCAGTACAGACAGATGTCGCCGAGGAATGCCGCGGCCGACGCCACCGCGAAGACGATCAGCAGCGAGAACGGCGACGACTGATGCAGCGCCACCACCGCGGCCGAACTCACCAGCGCACCCGTAGGCACCACAGGCACCAGCGCGCCCAGCGCCACCAGCAGGAACAGGGACGGATAGCCGACGGCCTGCTGCGTCGACTCCGGGGGCAGCTGCCTCACGACCTCCTGGATCACCTGGCGGCCTCCGGCCGCACATGTTCGCCGTGGGACAGCCGGTGCACCGCCACCTCCGGCGCCAGCAGCGCCGCCTTGCGGACGAACTCGTCACCAGGTGCGTGGAACTCGTGCGGCCTGATTCCGTCCATTCCGATCGGCCAGTACGTGCCGTAGTGCACCGGCACGGCCGACCGCGGCGCCAGCCGGGCCAGCGCCTGCACGGCCCGGCCCGCGTCCAGATGACCGTGGCCCAGATACGGACCCCAGCCGCCCACCGGCAGCAGCGCCACATCCACCGGACCGACCGCCTGGGCCATGTCGTCGAAGAGCCCGGTGTCACCGGCGAAATACGTCCGTGCCTCGCCCTCGACCACATAGCCGAGAGCGGGGGAGCGGTGCGGGCCCATGGGCAGGCGCCTGCCGTCGTGCAGTGCGGGAACCGCCCGTACCCGCACCTCGCCGGCCCGGACCTCGTCGCCCGGTGCCACCTCGGTGATCCTCAGCCCGCGCGTCGAGCGCAGCATCCGCAGCCCCGGCACGGAGCGCACCGCACCCGCCGGCACGATCAGCCGGCTGCCGGGGGTGAGCCGGGCCAGTGACGGCAGATGCAGATGGTCGGAGTGCAGATGCGAGACGAGCACCACATCGGCGACCGCGGCCTCCGGTCCGGGCAGCTCGCCGCGGCGGCGGCGCAGGTGCGCGAAGCGCCGTACGAAGAGCGGATCGGTCAGCACACGGACCCCGGAGTCCTCGATCGTGCAGGTGGCATGACCCCACCAGGTGACTTCCACCGGCACGCGGTGCCTCCTCGTTCCCGGGTTCCTTGTTTTCGGCCCTGGCATCGAGCCTAAGGGCTGTCCCGTACTCCCTGACGGGCGCACGACGACAGCTACGGCACCTCGCCGCGTTGTCGGAACGTCCGCATACATCCAGTATGCGGACGCCCCTCCGCCTTGCGAT